>JAMOVB010000094.1 GCA_027061705.1 Desulfurococcales archaeon | reverse complement strand
ATACTGAGGGCAGGCTGGACTAAGGTACTGAACAACGCCCCCGGCGCCCAGAGCGTACCGTACTCATGGAAGTACCTTAAGGGAGATAACGACTGGATGTGGAGGTACGAGTCGGGCGACTGGAGGGTGTTCTACGTACTCATAAACGACCCCAAGGTCTGGTACATGGAGTGCAAGGTAATGTGGTTCGACCCCTACACATCGCTAGTCGAGTACACGCTAGGGCCTGACGGCCAGTTCGCAGGCTACTTCATGGGTTCAGGAATCTCCTATCAGGCTTGGGTAGAGTACACAGGCATATTCCTGTGGCTGGGTACCGGTAGGAGCGCCTTCAAGAACTACATAGTGACGTTCCCAGTCACCACGTACAGGGTCGGCCAGTACCCGACGCCAAAGCCGAACCTAGGGATATACACCTTCGTCGTCAGAACCGTTGAGTACGGCGGCTACGGGTATGAGGAGCCATTCCTCATCATGGTTAGGGCTGTGAGAGGCCTCAGAATGCTCCCAGACCACGTCATGCCGATAAGCGGGAGCTACACGACGTTCCTCTACGTGCCCTACTACAGGCCGAGCGAAGTGACTGCGAAACTACTTCAGCCAATGCTACCCGTATTCTCGACTCAGACGCTGAACTCCTACACCTATCTGAATGTGCTGCCAAGCGAGTACACGCACTACATGCTAGTCTACAGATTCCTGCTGAAGTGGGGCGGTCTCAAGTACTACGGCGGCAGGACGGACCTAGCGATCGAGTACAACATGACCATACCGCAGCTTATGGTCTACATTAGGTACGGCTGGCATCTATATCCAGGCAACGACCTCTACGTGCTGCAGGACTGGATGATGACTGGCAGCCCATACTTCATACTGTTCGGGTAAACCGCAAACAGCGTAAATATACCCTTTTTCCCAGGTATTATTAAGAACAGTTTAAACATTACCCGTCGCTCGGGGCGGAGCGCTTAAGTCTATATACCGTCACATTAATAGATTATTGGGCGTTTGAAATGCCTGCACTTGAGGACGTGAAGGCATTACTCAGAATCCTCGAAGTAGGGAATAAATTCTGGGAATCCCTGCAACGCGGAAGGAAGTATGTTGACGGCATCGTGCCCCCAGAGAGCATCGCTGACAAGCAACTCCTGGAGCTCGTAGGCCGGTTTGTCAAGGAGGTAGGGCGCGAGGACATCGCGCTTTATTTAACGCAAGGAGCTTCTAAGGATTCTGTTAGGGAAGTCCTTGAGAGATTCGGAAGCATAACCCTGTATGTTGAGGGAAGGGCTCAGGAGTTATCTAGCCTTAAGGAGCTCGGCGGAGGGTTTGGCGGCAGGGTTAAGGTTGGTGTGAGGGTCAATCACCCGGCACCGAACATAGCTAGGTTAGCTAAGCTCGGGGTTGGCTTCGTAACGATGCCTCCGGCCCTAATAAGGGGCAGGGTTGTTAGGGAGGCGGTAGCTAAGGGTGTCGAGCTAATAGCTGATACAGTCAACGACGTCGCTACCTTCGCCAAGCTAATCGAGTCAGGCGTCTACACAGTAATTACGGAGGATCCCGTGATTAAGCGTGAGGTTAGAAAGCTGCTTAAGATCTGAGGCTCAGCTACCCCTAATGCTCATCATCGCATCAGTGGGCATGACTCACATCATCGCCTCATACTAAGTACTGCGGCATGCCCCCGCATCCTTAAGCATGGATACGAGCCTCTCAACATCTTTAGCCTTAAGCAGTTTTTTCAATGTGCTTAACGGCATAACTATGTATACCTCCCCGTCAACCTCCTCCAGGCGCCAGCCCAGCCTCCCAATCCATGAAGGATTCTTTAGTAGCTCCTTAAACGCGTCGTTAAACAGTAGGTAGTTCTGCGTCGGTTCGTGAAACCTCCTTATGGCCCTCAAGGAAACCCTAATGTGCTTCTGACCGGTAAGCGACGCTATCGCTACGGCCCTCCCCGCATTAACGCTCAAGTAGCCGTGCAGTGCTGCGGCAAATGCCCTGAGGGCCTCCTCGCACGGCATGAGCTACGCCCCCGTAAGGAGCTTGTATATCAGGTAGATTAGAGGGGTTACATAAGACTCTATTAGCGCGGCTATCACCAGGAGCAGGAATACGTAGCGGAACTGGCTTAACGCGTACTTAAACTCACCGAGAAGGTTGCTCTTCCGCCTAAGCAACTTCTTAACACCTTCAACACCAACTCTAAGCCCGAGCGCGGCAGAGTATAGTATGGCGGTAAGCTCGACTACGCCGTGGGGCACCATCAGTATAACGTTCCTTAAGGTGTTGTTGCCGTAGGTCGCTACGGACCCTATTATGTAGCCGTTAAACCACGCTATAGCAAGCGGTGTTAGGACAGTGAAACCAAGCAATATGTTTGCTAGCGCCACCCTCAAGTTGTTGTAGAGTATTATTACGGGAAGCGACAGGTAAGCCCGCCACGCGTGTGACTTGACGAGCTTTGAGAGCGGCGAAAGCGAATGCCTCAACGTACTCACAGCGGCGTTTTTAGATGATGCCGGCGAGTAGATCCCCTGCGCCACAGCAATCGCAAACACTATCACAACAGCGATTACCTCGGCCTTAACACGTAATGCCATCACAGAGTACCGGGAATACGTTGTTCTTGAGGGTATTAATTCGTAAACCCGATAACATAGGGTAAGGGGGAGTTGAGGAGGTAGCTTGGGTGTCGCTGATGCGGGCACGCGAGGCTGCGTTAAGCATAGTGCGGCGCGCGTCAAGGAAGGTGGATATGGGTAGGTACCTCACTAAATACACGCTGGAGTGGTTCAGCAAGCGCTACGGTAGCTTCACCCCCGCGCAGATAATGGCGATACCTAGGATTAAGGCGGGGGAGAATGTACTTATATCATCGCCTACAGGCACGGGCAAGACGCTGGCGGCCTTCCTAGCGATCATAGATGAGCTCTACCGGATGTCTGCTGAGGGGAGGCTTGAGGAGCGCGTATACGCGCTCTACGTATCTCCTCTAAGGGCGCTGAATAATGACATGCGGAAGAACCTCATACCTCCAATAAGAGGTATTCGCGAGGTGGCTGCCAAACACGGCCTTGACTTAAGGGAAGTTACTGTCGGTGTACGCACAGGCGACACCACGCAGTCCGAGCGTGCCCGCATGCTTAAGCACCCTCCAAACATACTCATAACGACGCCCGAGACATTAGCGATAATAATAACCGCCCCCAAGTTCAGGGAGAGGCTAAGGAGCGTTAGGTGGGTCATAATAGACGAGATCCACGAGCTAGCCTCCAGCAAGAGGGGAGCTCACCTAAGCTTAAGCCTTGAGAGGCTTGAGGAGCTGGCTGAGGGCAGGTTGCAGAGGATAGGCCTATCGGCAACGATATCACCCCTTGAGGAGATCGCCAAATTTCTTGTGGGATTCGATGATGAGGGCAGGTGCAGAGGGTGCACGATAATAGACGCGAGGTTCGTTAAGCCCCTCAAAGTTAAGGTGCTATGCCCGAGAATAGATATCGTTAGGGCGCCGGCCTCCGAAATAAATAACGCGATCTACGAACTCTTAAAGAAGATCATAAGCAAGCACAGAACCACGCTAATATTCACAAACACTAGGAGCGCTACGGAGCGCGTAGTCTACAAGCTAAAGAAGATACTGAGTAGCGAGGGCGTAGCGGACGCCGACGACATAGAGGCGCACCACAGCTCACTAAGCAGGGACGTCAGGCTAGAGGTTGAGGATAAGCTGAAGAAGGGCCTGCTCAGAGCCGTCGTGTGTTCGTCAAGCCTGGAGTTAGGCATAGACATAGGCTACATAGACGCCGTCGTGCTACTCAGCAGTCCGAAGAGCGTCACTAGGCTAATTCAGAGGGTCGGCAGGTCAGGCCATAGCGTTAAGGATGCGAGCAAGGGCTACGTCATAGCGGTCGACAGAGACGACCTTGTGGAGGACACCGTTCTGGCCAAGCTAGCTATGGAGAGGAAGCTCGATAGAGTTCATATTCCTGAGAAACCGCTCGACATACTCGCCCAGCATATAGTGGGCATGTCCCTCGAAAGGAAGTGGAAGATTAAAGACGCATACCGCGTCGTCAAGAGATCGTACATCTACAGAAACCTATCATTCGATGAGTTCATGAGGGTGCTCAGATTCCTCGCAGGCAGGTATGAGAGTAGCTTCGCAGGCCTAGCGGTGTACTCTAAGATATGGATGGATGAGCTTGAGGGTGTATTCGGGAGGAAGAGATCGGCCCGCATGATATACTACCTGAACTCAGGAGCCATACCTGATGAGGCTAAGGTTAAGGTATTCCTTGAGGGAAGGAGGTATGTGGGCAATCTAGACGAGGGTTTCGTCGAGTATCTGGAGCCGGGAGACATATTCGTGCTTGGAGGCAGGACATACCAGTACGTGAGGTCTGAAGGTATGAGGATAATTGTGAGGAGCGCTGACAATCAAAGACCGACAGTCCCGAGCTGGTTCTCGGAAATGTTGCCGCTGTCATTCGACTCAGCGCTCGAGGTCGGTAGGTTTAGAGGCTTTGTTAAGGAGCTTATAGAGTCGCTTGGTGTTGACGGTGCTGCCGAAGTCATAAGGCGTAGGTATAGGTTGAGCAAGCATGCTGCGGTGCAGATAGCCAGGTACGTGTGGGAGCAGATGACCTACACCGGAGGTATAGTACCGACTAATGAGTTAGTAGCCATAGAGCTTTGGCGAGACCCGCAAGTAAGCGGTACGGACGTAATATTCCACTACCTTTTCGGCAGGAGGGTTAACGCGGCTCTTTCAAGAGCATACGCCTTTGAGTTAAGCAGGATTGTAGAGGCAAGCATTAGAGTTACCGTGACCGACAATGGATTCATGCTGACCGTCCCGAACTACGCCAACATCACCGAGGATGACGTGAGGGATCTCCTGGAGTGCGTTAGGAGCGATAATGTTCGGAAGGTGTTGAGGAGGGCTCTAAGAAGGAGTGAGATTCTGAAGAGGAGATTTAGACATGTTGCCGAACGCTCATTTGCGATCCTCAAAAACTATAAAGGCATTGAGACAAGTATCAATAGAAGGCAGATCAATTCGGAAACACTACTAAGAATCGCCGAGAGGATTCCGGGCTTCCCCCTAGTGGAGGAAGCCTATAGGGAAGTGATGGAAGACCACATGGATATAAGGAACGCTGAACAAGTGTTGAAATGGGTGGAGGAGGGCCGGATCCAGGTAAGGATATTCACGAGCCTGGAGGCCCCCTCCCCATTCGCTCATAATATAGTGGCCCAAGGTTACAGCGATGTGGTCCTCATGGAGGACCGAAGGCGCCTCCTAAAACGCCTCTACGAGGCCGTCATGCGTAAGGTGCGAGGTGGGAGTAATGGTGGCTAAGAAGGTGCTCCTAATAGCCGGAACTACGCAGGACATCGTAAACGGTAGTCTAAACCCTAGGATAGGTGGGTCAGCATACTACGCGCTAACAGCCCTAACCCATATAGACGTGCACGCTACAGTAGTAACTAACACGTCCTACATAAGGAGGGTGTGCGGGAGGTATGGGCACCACAGAATACTCACGCCGAGTCCGGAATTCAATATAGTGTATGAGATAAGCCTGAGAGACGGTGCCGACAGAGAGCTTAGGTTGAGAAGCGAGTTAAGAACGATGTCAGCTAAGATCGAGGAGCTCATTAATGACGGGCTAGGCTCCTTCGATGCTGTGCTCATATCGCCGGTTGCTAGGGAGATAACGGCGCGTGACGTGGCACGCGTCGCTGAGGAGTTCGAGAACGTTGTCGTTGACATTCAAGGCCTCGTTAGAGCTTTCGACAGCGACGGTAGGATGTGGATAGACCATAATCTAAGCAGGGACGTTATCAGGAGGCTTAGGGATTATGACATCGTAATAAGGGGCGAGATATCGGAGTTCCCGCCTGAGTGCTGGGGACCCTCACTAATTAGGTGTGTTGAAGGGCATAGGGCTAAGGCCATACAGACGATGGGTGAGGGGCCGATATACATAGCCTATCCCGACGGCAGGGTATTCATGACTAACGCGTTAAGCCACGCGCACGGCGATGACATAGGGGCTGGGGACGTATTCTCAAGCATACTAACCACCTACCTGCCCAAGGGCACTTTAAGGGAGGCCGTAGCGGTAGCTACAGCGGCATCCTTTCTAAAGATAGTTCGGTCCAGAATTCCTTGGTTCTCGCTTCACGAAGTGCTCGTTATTAGCGAGAAGGTTTTAGGGCGGATGAGACGTTTACATTAGTGGCACCTGCCGCCGCTTCCCGGGAAGAGGTGAGTAGGCTGATAAGCATAGTGATACCTACGTATAACGAGAGAGACAACATACCCGTACTTCTAGAGCGTTTGAAAAGAGCGCTGAACGATAGAGGCATAGAGTATGAGGTCATAATAGTGGATGATAACTCGCCCGACGGGACCGCCGAGGTTGCCCGGCAGCTCAGCAAGGTACACCCCGTTAAGGTCGTTAGGAGGCCTGGGAAGCTGGGGCTTTCTTCCGCAGTGTTGGACGGCGTGAAGGTGGCTGAGGGCGAGTACATAGTGGTTATGGATGCTGACCTGCAGCACCCTCCCGAAGTAATACCTAAGATGATCGAAGCGGCGGAGAGGGGCTGCGACATAGTGGTGGCATCCCGCTATGTTCCCGGAGGCTCTGTCGGGAACTGGTCAACCGTTAGAAAACTAATATCAAAGGGAGCCATACTCCTCGCGCACATACTCCTCCCCCAAAGCCGTAACGTTAAGGACCCCATGTCCGGTTTCTTCCTCTTCAGACGTGAGGTTCTTGAGCAGGCCAGAAACCTGAACCCGCGCGGCTTTAAGATACTGCTTGAGATTCTCGTAAAGGGCAGGTACTCTAAGGTTTGCGAAGTCCCCTTCAAGTTCGGAACACGCTTCAAAGGCGAGTCAAAGCTGAGTTCAAAGGAGATACTCAATTACGTACTTCACCTCCTCGAACTATCACCATCATTCATAAGGTTCGCAATAGTCGGGGGTACCGGCACGTTCGTTAATCTAGGCGTCCTATCGCTCTGCAGATACGTTATAGGTCTGCCACACGCTGTCGCCGCGCCCATAGCTATTGAGGCATCAGTAATCAATAACTTCGTACTGAACGATAGATGGACATTCAAGCACTCACGCGTCGGGAGCTGGGTCACGCGGCTACTGAAGTTCCACGTATCCAGCGCTGTCGGCGTCCTAACGCAACTAGCGGTTTCGCTGGGAGTGTATTACGAGGCAGGCCTTCACGAGTCGGTCGTGGCTCAGATAATAGGCATAATAGCGGGCTTCGTGCTGAACTACCTAATAAGCCGGAGATTCGTGTGGAGAGAGCGTTGAACTACCTTAACAAACACACTACGGCGGAGTGATCGCTTATAGTGTTACATTTAAGGAATCTAACCCCTAAAAGACGGCCTCACTCCCGCCCCTCCCTACATGATCTTAGGGCGTACATCACGGCGTCAAGTATCTGTTCATACCCAGTGCACCTGCATATGGCGCTGTTGAGAACCTTCTTAACCTCCTCAACACTCGCTTGAGGCATGTTCCTGCAGAGCCAGTGCGTTATCAATATGAATGCAGGCGTGCAGAATCCGCACTGGAATCCGAACTTCTCTATAAACGCCTTCTGAACCAAGGAGGGCTTGCCGGGCTCCCCAATGCCTTCGAGCGTCACGATATCCGCGCCGTCCGCCTCTACAGCCAGCACTAAGCACGACTTAACCAGCTGGCCGTTCATTATGATCGTGCAGAGACCGCACTCACCCCTCAAGCACCCAGCCTTAACGCTCCTCAATGACAGCCTATCCCTAAGCACATCCAGTAACCTCTCATTAGGCCTTACCCAGACCTCCCTCCAAACCCCGTTAACCCTCAATTTGATTAAAACCTCATCACGCATTGAGAACCACCCCCAAATGCTTTCTAAGTAAGTAGGCAGTCACGTACTTAACGAGGTGGATCCTATACTCACGAGTAGCTCTGACGTCGCTAATGGGGCTTACCCTCCTACTAATGACGTCCTCCACAATACCCCTGATCATGTCGGAGATGTTGGACCCCCTTCGCAGCCCGTCGGCCAGCATCTGTGAGTAATCAATTAGTACGGGTGTCGGCGCGACTGAAGCGTAAGCCACTCTAAGCAGGGGTTCGTCCCGCGTGCCAGCGGCAAGCACTGCTATCCCAACTATTGCTAAATCCTCTGAAGTCCTGACGCATTTGAAGTACTCCCCGCTGGCATTGGGTGGCGGGGGAGGAAGCTTTATGCCTATGAGGACCTCATCACTCTCAAGCACGGTTTGCTTGACCCATCTGAAGAACCTGTCAAGAGGTACCTCACGAACGCCGTTAAGGCTCGCTATAACCGCCCTAGCCCCGTAGACTAGGAGCGGTGGGGCTGAGTCGGCGGCGGGTGAGGCGTTAACCACGTTGCC
>JAMOVB010000093.1 GCA_027061705.1 Desulfurococcales archaeon | reverse complement strand
CCCGGGGCTTAGCTACAGGGATCCGGACCGCATAATAATAAGGAGGTCGGGCTACATAGCGCCTAACACCGCGATGGTGAGGGCTTGTAAGTCGGCTAAGGATCTAAGTAGGGATTTAATAAACTCGCTTAAGGAAGGGGTTAGAGGAGTTGCTATTTTCGTCGTTATGGTTCCAGCGCAGGCCGAAAGGGGCTTTGAAGAAATAGCTGAGGGGTTAGCGCAGATTAGTAGACTTCAGGAGCTCTCCACTCACCCCAGATGTCCCTAAGCACCCCGGATATCTCGCCCAGCGTTGCCTTAGCCTTAACGGCCTCCAGTATCGGCGGGAATAGGTTCTCCTCTCCCTCAGCCGCCTTCGCGATGCGGTCTAACGCGTCCCTAACCTTCATCTGGTCTCTCTCCTCCCTAAGCTTCCTTAACCTGTTGACAACCCTCTCCCTAACTGCCGGGTCGACCTTCAGAACTCTGATCTTAGGCTCCTCCTGCTCCACGAATATGTTGACACCTATAACCGGTATCTCGCCCCTCTCAACCTTCAGCTGCCATTCGTATGCCGCCCTAGCTATCTCGCGCTGCGGGTACCCAACCTCAATCGCTCTAACCATGCCGCCCAGCCTCTCAATCTCGTCGATAATCTTCCACGCCTTCTCCTCAATCTGATCCGTAAGCCACTCCACGTAGTACGAGCCTCCAAGCGGGTCGACCGTGTCCGTAACGCCGGATTCATACAGCAGGACCTGCTGAACCCTAACCGACAGCTTAACGGACTCCTCTGTAGGCAGTGATAGCGCCTCATCATAGGAGTTGACGTGCAGTGACTGCGTCCCTCCCAGCACCGCGGCCAGCGCCTGTATGGTGGTCCTTATCAGGTTTACCAAGGGTTGCTGAGCCGTTAGGAGGACTCCCGCAGTCTGCGTGTGGAATCTAAGCATCATCGACCTGCGCTCCTTAGCGCCGAACCTCTCCTTCATTATCTTAGCCCACATCCTCCTTGCGGCCCTAAACTTAGCTATCTGCTCGAAGAGGTTTGTGCGTGCGGCGAAGAAGAATGAGAGCCTCTTAGCGAACTTATCCACGTCCATATGGCCTCTCTCGAGCACGTGCTTGACGTATTCGATGGCGTCTGCCAGCGTGAACGCTACCTCCATCGCGGGCGTAGCGCCTGCCTCCTCGAAGTGGTAGCCGGATATGCTGATGGAGTTCCACTTAGGCATGTTCTTCGCCGCGTATATTATCAGGTCTGTCGCGTACCTCATCGAGGGTTGAGGCGGGTATATGTAGTTGTTTCTTGCTATGTACTCCTTAAGAATGTCGTTCTGCACCGTGCCTCTCAGCACGGCCTTGCTAATGCCTCTCGATTCTGCGACGGCGACATACATGGAGAGGACCTCAATAGCTGTGGCGTTAATCGTCATAGACGTCGACACCTTATCCATGGGTATGCCCTCAAACACCAGCTCCATCTCCTTAACTGAAGGCATCGATACGCCGACCTTACCGACCTCGTACCACGCCAGCTTGTGGTCAGGATCTAGGCCGAGCTGCGTTGGTAGGTCGAACGCCATGCTGAGGCCAGTCTGACCTATGCTGAGCAAGTACCTGTACCTGGCGTTTGTGTCTTCCGCCGACCCGAAGCCAGCGTACTGCCTTATGGTCCAGGGCCTGCCCCTATACATCGTCGGGTAGACGCCGCGTGTGAAGGGGTAGTCGCCGGGCAGGCCGAGCTTCTCTAGGTAGTCCCACCCCCTACCCTCAGTGTCTAGTGGTGTGTAGACTCTGCTTACTTCGAAGCCCTCCTCCGTAAGGAACTTCGCCTTCCTTTCAGGGAATCTCTTAAGTACCGGCTCAAGCACCTCCTTACTCCACTCACGGATTTTCTCCCTAAGCTTATCCAGGTCCGTCATTGCTCATACCTCTCAAGAACCTCAAGTAGCACGCCGTGGGCTGACTTGGGGTGTATGAAGTTTATCTTCCTCTTACCGCCTGAAACCAGCTTCGGCTCCTCGTAAACCAGGCGTAGGCCAGCCTCCTTAAGCTTCCTGCATACCTCATCAACGTTGTCCACCCTAATGGCTATGTGGTGTATGCCCTCACCTCTCTTGGCGACGTACTTGGATATCGCTGAGTCCTCGCTGGTCCCCTCCAGCAACTCTATGTAGGTGCTACCGGCCTTAAGCATCGCCACCTTAACCTTCTCCTCAGGAACCTCCTCAACCTCGACGACCTCTAAACCCAGCAGGTCGCGGTATAGTTTAAGGGCCTCATCAACGCTCTTAACAGCTATGCCTATATGATCAAGCACGCGCACGTTAATTCACCCCCTCTAACGCCTTCTTATACGCCTCAATAACCTTCTTGAGAGGGGTTCCAGGACCCAGAACCTCATACACCCCCATCCTCTTTAACTCCTTAGCGTCGTCAGGGGGTATTATCCCGCCGACGATTACCGGTACGTTGAGGCCCTTCTCCCTCATAAGCTTCAAGAGATCGGAAACTAACTCCATGTGCGAGCCCGATAGTATCGACACGCCGACCACGCCCACATCCTCCTCTATGGCTGCCTCGACAACGTCTTCGGGAGACTGATGCACGCCTAAGTACACGACCTCGAAGCCGGCGTCCCTTAAGGCGCGGGCCACGACCTTAGCCCCCCGGTCATGGCCGTCTAGGCCCAACTTAGCTACAAGGACTCTGAGTCTTTTGGGCTTTCTAATCTCAACCGCCGACTCACCACTTGATTCAGGCATAAGGCCCTGCCCTTTAGATTAACTCGCCTAGGAAATCTTATACTTACCTACTTTGGATAGGGTGTACAGCACTTCCTCAGCGAACCACCTACCGAACCTCAAGCACCGCGAGGTAGAAAGCCTCGGTCGCGTGCTTATGTGGAAAGAACCTCATTACCTCATTGCTGAAGTCAACGATGCCGTATCCCGGGCTAGCCCAGCTGAACACCCTCCGAAACCTCACGACATTGCGAACGGATGCGGTAACTAGCTCGCCCTCCTCCGGCATTATTGAACATGTTGAGTACGTTACGAGCTCGCCAAGCTCTATAGCCTTCCTCAGTAACGCCCTCTGTATGCCGGCGTAATAACGTATCTTGGACTGCGTTAGGTGTACTTTCACCCCCGGATCCTTACTAACTGCTCCGCTATTGCTGCAGGGCGCGTCTAAGAGCACCTTATCAGCGCGTGCTCTCAGGTTGAGGCTCGAGGAGTCGGTGAGTGTTAAGTACACTCTAGATAGGTCGACGCCGAGCTTCTTAAGGAGCGCTACCTCATTAAGCATTCTCCTCCAGCTAATGTCGGCCGCCACTACCTTAGCCTTATTCTCTGTAAGCGCCATGATTAACGAGGTCTTAAGACCCGGTGCCGACGCCATATCGACTATTAAATCGTCTTCGGAAGGGTTTAGAGCCTCCACGACGGCGACGGATGCTTTATCCTGCGGAACCGCCTTAAACTCCTTAACAGGTTGCAGGAGCCTGACAGGCTTCGGGGACCTAACTATGCGGACTAAGTAGTGGAAGTGCTTATCCACCTCGAACTCCACGCCCTCCCTCTCAAGCTCCCTTAAGACGTACTCAACACTTCCTCTCAGCGTGTTAATCCTCAACCACCACACTCTATCCTCCATAGCCCGCATGACCTTCTCAGCCTCCTCCCTACCGAGCAACTCGGTGAGCTTCCGGTAGTACCACTCCGGGTAGGAGAGTCTGCACCAAGGCGGCATTTCTTCCAGAAGGTTATGGATTCCCTTAAGCCACACCCTAACCAATGCTCCGTAGGGCTTCTTCCTGCCAACCACGCAGGTCAGTTTAATGTAGTCTGAGACCAGCTTCCTGGCTAGGCGGTATAACTCCTCACGCTCCTCGAGGCTGTCCGCGCATGCTGACCTACACGCTCTCTTAAACGCGACGTCCACTGACACGTGATGCTCGACAACTTCATAGAGAACTCTCGATAGGGTTTTGATTAAGCGCCGCCCGCCCTTAAGTACGGATCGATCGGGCCTCATTGAGGGTCCCACACATCACGCTTTCAGCCACTGACGGTTTAATCATCGGCCTCAAGCAAGGCTTGGTTGACGCGTTACTGTGTGGTGGACGTTCAGTTCGTCGCGAGTCATTCATCCTTCCCAATCCTTTTGGAGCGGCTTCATCATCCGTCCTTAAGGGGTGTTGCTACTGAGGAAATAAATGTGTGAGCTACGCCTCACCACCTCGGCTTGAGTGCGGCGAAGCCTTGGGCCCCCTCAACCCACCTAATATGTTCGAAGCCGGCGGCCCTAAGCCTCTCCTTAACGCCCTTGGCGAAGCTAATACCCCTTCTCCTGCCGGGGCTTCCGACGTAGTGGAATATCTTACCGCCCGGTTTGAGGACCCTGTAGAGTTCCCTATAGAATTCAAGGCTGTATAGATGGCCTGCGAGCGCGAATCTTGGCGGGTCGTGGAGCACGTGCGTGAATGAGCCGTCCTCCAACTCCCTAATTACCTCTGTAGCGTCGCCAAGCAGTATCTTAGCAGACCTTAATCCTCTTGACCACGGGTTATACCTAGCTAGGTTAAGCACGTTCTCGTCGACCTCTACAGTAATTACGGTTGCCGCACCGCCCCTTAGCTCGAGCGATGCCGTGTAGCCCAAACCGGTGCATACGTCGAGCACCAGCGCTTTCCGCAGCCTTCCAAGCGCCCTGACCTTAGCTATCGAGTCTCTAATGGGGTCCACGCCTTCAATCCTGTGCATGTGTATCCCGTTAATCTCTAGTGTAGGCGCTACGTCCTCCCCAAGGGATCTGAGTTTGTAGTGCCTGCGTTTCTCACTGTCGTATAGCATTAGCGGGCGTAGCTCCCCATTAATTAAGACGTGCACGGCGGTGGATGACGCGACCTCCTCCAGCGCCTTTAGTGGTAGCGTAACGCCCGCATCAGGTAGCACTACCTCGCCGGCAGCCGGCTTTAGTAGGGCGTTAGACCAGCTGAGGCCTATGTCCAGCGTAACGCTGATTCTAAGGACGTCCTCCCCGGCATGCTGGGCTGCGAGCCTAACTATGCGTGCGGCGGCTTGAGGTGTTAGTAGCGGAACGTTTACCGGGCTGAACACATATTCCCTCACCATCGCCTAGCACCTTAACCTGCGCACGTACTCCCTCGCCTTCCTTAACGTGCCGCACATCCGCAGCGGGACTAACGCGACGGAGCCCTTACTGACGCTCTCTACTGCGCCGACGGCCGCTAAGACCGCCCACCTCCCGTCGCTCCTCAACCTAACTATCGCTGTCATGGATCTTTGGTCGAAGTCGACGACACGAACTCCGTAAACGCCTGAAGCCACAGATCCGTATAGCGTGCGTACGGCGTTAAGTAAGAGGTTATTCAGCTCTGCCCTACCTACGCTACCAACAACCCTTACGACGAGGTAGCGCTTCCTCACCCTCCTCTTAGCATTGGCTGACTTAATGAACGACCTCACCGCACGGCTTGTTAGGGCTGAGGCCAGTGCCTCGATCCTGCGTATCCTGCGGCTGAGTGACCTAGCAGTTAGTAGTGAGATGGCTAGCGACGATGCCGCCGCTACTATCGCCACCGCCGCAACCACTATGCATGAGTAACTACTACTTAACTGCATAGCCGGCGCACCTAAGGAGTTCCTTAGGATTCGACGTTACGGAGGCAAGCGCTTTAGCCTCGCTTAAACCGAACGTTACGAGCAGGGCGGCTAGAACTACGCCGTGCTTAAGGCCTGTTCGTGCTGCGTAGTCGTTGCCGGAGCCTATGCTGAGGACTATCTTACCGGCCTCATACGCTCTAAGAAGCCTGTCAAGCCCCTCAAGAGATTTTGCCATAGTTAATCTGAGGTAAACCTCGTCAGCCCTTACAATCACATGCGGAATCGTGTTGACCAGTTTTCTCAAATCCTTACGCCCCAGCCTACCGAGTAGCTCCCCACCAACTTCGACGGCGTGGGCAAGCGCTACGACCCTGTTCGTTAGCTTGAGACGCGCTCTCGAGTCCGCTCTGAAGACGCGGAGCACGTTACCGCGTGGCACCCTACTTAGAGTGTCTAGCGTGAACGTATGGCGCGGAACCAGCGTGACCCTGCCGACGCACTCATACCTCTTAAGCCCTTCTACAGCCAGTGCTTCATAGCCTAGCACCCTCGCCAACTCCGCGTCGGGGGCTCCCCCCTCAGACCTGGCCGCTATGTCCACGAACCTCAACACACTCACCAATCAGTGCCTTTATGAAGGCCTTCAGCTCCTCAACACTTCTTACGCCCAGCACAGTAGCCGAGATCTTAATTATGTCGTCCCCGTCCATGAGCTCTACCCTTCCGAGGTAGGCCTCCTGCTTGCTTACTCTAAGGTGTAGGTGCGACGGCTTTACCCCCGCCCTATTAGCTATGGTTGCCAGCAGTATCTTCCTGTCTATTTCGTCGAGCCCGCATATAATGTGCTTAAGTATCTCGCCAGCCCTCCTACCTCTGACAAGCAACGTTAGTATGCCTATAGTATCCCCGTAATGGCCCTGAACTACGGACTCGGTTATGCGTATGGAGCCGCGTATGCCCTGCGGCACTAGATTGAGTAGGGCCTTCCTCACCTTACTGGGGTCTTCTGTTGAATGGTAGAAAACGCTTAGCGTTAGCCTATCGACCCTTACCCTCGCCTTCTGACTGCCCTTCCGCATCCCGCATTCCGGGTTTGAATCACTATCTCTTCTTAAGTCTTTATACTCACTTCTCAATACCTAGTTCCTTCGCAAGCTTCTCCGGAACTATCAGCCTAGCGCCTCTCGACGCCTCATGCCTCTTCTTCAGCCGCCTCTCCTTAGCCTTCTTCTTCCACTTCCACTTGTGAGTGCCTCTCAAGCCGCGGTTTCCTAGCAGACCCCTCATCCTGCGGCCGGCGGCGGTCTTACCGCGGAACACCCTACCCTTCTGCGAGGGCTGCGTTATCCAGTTTATGTCCTTATCCGAGATTATGGCGGGATGGTGCGGATCCACGAGTATGACTTCATAGTACTTGTACATACCGTCCTCACCGACGTAGTAGGAACCCAGAACCTCTAGGTTCGGGTACTTCCTCGCTGCCCTCTCCTCAGCTATCAGCTGTATGGACTTGGCTGGCGCGTAGCCGTATACACCCATCCTCTTAGGTCTCCTGCCGGATCTCGGTCTCTGCTTCCGCATACCGCCCTTCCTTACCTTAACCCTGACTACTACGAAGCCCTGCTTAGCCTTATACCCTATCGCCCTAGCCCTGTCTAGCCTTGTGGGGTGCTCGAGCCTCACTACAGAGGGCTCGCGCCTCCACTTAATGAACCTCATCCTCATTATCTGCAGCATCTCGCCTTCGTACGGCCTCTTCCAGAGCTCTGCCATGTAGTGGTACGCGGACCTAGCCATCACGTAACACCTGCCTAGCCTGCTACCTCTTTAAGTATGGAGGTTATAAGTTATTCCATCAATCACTGAGTAGGCGCGCTGTAAAAGCGTCCCCCGCCCACCCAATCCTTAATTACTTCCCCACCACGTAATGAGTTGTGGATCCCCATGCCGCCCTCACCACCGCTTGTCGGCGTTGTCGGCAAGACTAACGTAGGTAAGTCAACGTTCTTCCAAGCAGCTACGATGGTTCCGGCTAGGGTTGAGAACAGGCCCTTCGTGACTATAGAGCCGAACATAGGTGTCGGGTATGTCAGGAGGAGGTGCGCCCACGTAGAGCTCGGGCTTAAGGGCTGCAACCCTAGGAACTCGCTATGCATTAAGGGCTTTAGGTTCATCCCTGTTAAAATGCTTGACGTGGCCGGCCTAGTTAAAGGCGCCCATACGGGGAGGGGTCTTGGGAATAAGTTCATGGATGACTTAAGGCAGGCAGACGTACTCCTACATATAGTGGATATGGCGGGATCCACGGATGCTGAGGGCAACCCCGTTAAGCCTGGGACGCATGACCCGCTTGAGGACATACTTGCAATAGAGTACGAGATAAACGAATGGTTCTACGGCATAATACGTAGGGACTGGGAAAGGTTCGCTAGGGGGCTTGATAACCTGCCCCTGGATCAGGTGGTTGATGCTATAGCGAAGAGGGTTTCCGGGCTCTCGATAAGGAGGGAACACGTAGCCTTAGCGCTTAGAGAGTCTGGGTTAGAGACCCGTAAGCCGAGTTCATGGGGTGAGGAAGGCCTTCGGGAATTCATGAGGAGGTTGAGGGAGATAGCGAAGCCTATTGTGATAGTTGCTAATAAGATGGACATCCCTGAGGCTGAGGATAACTTCAAGAGAGTTTCAAGAGAGCTTAGGGGGAGGGTTATAGTCCCCACGAGCGCTGTCTTCGAGCTCGCCCTGCGTAAGGCGGCTAAGGCAGGGCTAATCGACTACTTACCCGGGGATCCTGACTTCACGGTCGTGGATGAGGCTAAGCTAACGGGGAGACAGGCCAGAGCTCTCGAGCTGATTAGGAGGTTCAT
>JAMOVB010000092.1 GCA_027061705.1 Desulfurococcales archaeon | reverse complement strand
CCAGTAGGGGTTCTAGTGCATGGTTCTTCCTTAGAACCTGAAGCACCTTACTATTGCGTAGCATCCTACGCGTTCTTTCGATGACGTCTTCGCTGAGGAAGCGCTGTATGGATCCGTCGCGGAATGACTTCTCTACATACTCACTAATTAGTTTTAATTCGCTATCAGAGCACCCTACATGTCTGATTCCGCTGTCTTCGGTTTCGCAGTGGCACTTAAGTAATGCCTCCTCAAGGTTCCTAGGATTCCTAGCTAGCGACTTACCTATGTGGTCAGCAATCCTTCTTAAGACACCCTTCAGGCTGGTAGACGGTATTAGGTAGGTGGTGCTTGATCCACCTATCTTGAGCGCCTTGAGGGTACCTGCGCCTAGCTCCCGGCCAGCCCCTACATGAACGTATGGAGACGTATCGTGCTCAAACACGAGCTTAACTACTAATCTATTCTCTAGCGACTCACGCAAGCTAACCACCCCCTGCGGTTGGTATTAGGTCTTCACTTAGAGGTAATAGAATGCCGTACCCGTTTGCCGATAGCCTGGGGTCTATACCGAGGTACGGTAAACTCTTAGCAACGCTTAGGTCGCCGTCAAGCTTAGCAAGTATTAAAGACCCATATGTCAAGGCTCTGACGGCGAGTTTAGGTAGCCCTGTCCTCAACGACCATCCCCTGAAGAGGGACGCGCTACCGAGTATCGCTACGACCTTAATCCTTAGGACACCCCTACCGACCTTAGCAGCCAGTACATCGCCTGGGGCTGGAGGTCTTGGGATTGGCGGAGAGTTGCTTCCTGCGGGAGCTATTGTGAATGTGGGACCTATAACCTCGAGTGCCGTAAGCCCGTCTTCCACATCTACGTTTAACGCATCCTCCCTCCTCTCGCTAACGCTTACCTCACATAGGCCGTAGCCTCTCCCGACATACTTACCTACGCTAATTCTTCCACAACCCCTCCTCAGTTCGTCAATTAGCCTGCACATGACGGAGCCTTCCTCGCAGGCTACAGCACCGACATACTTAGTGCCGGCCTCCACGTACTCATAACCGAATAGAGCCCCAGGATAGGATGACCTTCTCAGCCTATCTATGCCAACACCGATGTAGGCTCCGGTATTTAGCCTATCACTACTTAGAACCCAGAACCCATTAAGCCTGCTAATGGATCTGCCAGAAGCTCTAACGGTGTTCGCCGATGACTTAATGATGTTACCGGAGCTGTCAAGCACATCGTAAGACCTCATAATCAGCTCCGAAAGGGCTTCGAAGCAATTAGCCTCTAGTAGCTTCTCCCCCCTAACTGCTTTGAGGAGCTCCTTAACGCCTAAGGAATATACTCTCCTATCACCTTCCTCGATACCCTCCTTGAACACGTAGGTAAGTGAATGCGCTATGCAGACGTTCTCATATAGCTTAGGGGTATCTAGCGAAGGGTGAGCCTGCACGAACGGCGTTATGCAGAACCTCGGGTTAAGCGCCTCGGCCTCAACTTCCTTGACGTTAACTACGCCTTCCCTCAAACCCCAAGTTAGAATTGCTCCCTTAACCGTCGAGCCAAGGATCTTATCGGCAACGCCTTGGTAGAGCATTCCCCTATAACCTTCCTTGGCAGATATTATCGCCGGAGTTAAGAGACGAAGAACTACGTCAAACACCCTCATTTACTAACCACCCCCCTCTCCAACGAATCTAAGTAACTTCTCAACAAGCTTATCAGTCCGTAGCCAGTTAGGTTCGAGACCCACTACCCTAACATCACCTAAGCTACACGCCCGTCCCGGGCTAGAGTATTTGAGCTGCGCTAGTGAAGTAATCAGTAATCTGGCGGCATCAGTAAGCTCATCGGGGCCCAGCCCTGCCACTGCTAGTTCAAAGTACATGAGGGTTCCGTGAAGTGCTCTAACCTCATGGAATAACGCTCCTTCAGACGCCCTGCCGTTAACGTCACACAGCCTCACCCGCGTGAATACGTCGGTAACGCCCCTATAGACCCTGCCGCTTGAATCGCTTAAGTACGTGAACGCCCCATCCCTAAATAGGGACTCAGCACTAGGGAGATCCCTCACCGGATACGCGTCGAAAACCCTAACAAGTGACGGTAAGGCAGTAGCCTTCGCACGGCCTTCCAATGCTGAAGGCCCGAAGAGCTTTATCGTGAGGTTCTCACTCCTTATGATACCGTGCGTGCGGAGTAGCGACTCTATACGTCCACTCCACCTTCTAAGCAACCCCTTAAGGTACTGACCCCTAATGCATACTACATAGTCGCCCAAGCCTACATGCATGCAGGTCGCTATAGGCATCCCTAAAGTCAAGTCCTTATGAGGGCCGCCCCAGTAAGCTGTTCCGATTACCTTAACTACGGCGCCTAACCTTAGGGATCCGGTCACGGCCCACCACCTAATAATATGTTAGTGAGTACCAGTAGGTCGCGGAGTGGAGGGAATAACCTACGCTTGGTTAGCTCATAATCCTTAACCACGTACTCCGCGAGTAGGCCGTATAGCCTGCGTCTAGGCTTATTATTTGTGTCGTTAGTTGCTAGGCGCGCGAGCTTAGCAACCATTGCAGGCCACGCCTCACCGTAATTCCTTGCAATAACGTTCGGGCTTAAGTCTATGAGCATATTGCTTGCGACATCCCTTACGTCCTTCACGTCCCTTATATGCGTACCTCCACCATACCCAAGCATCAGCAAGTCACGTACTAAGGCCTCAATATTCTCGTCATTCACGCTAAGTAACTCACTTTTCATAGGAAGCACTAGATTGAGAAGCCTTATGAGCGAATTCATACTAGGGCTGCCGCTGAGCGGCACTACGTAAGGCTCCCTATACAGTCCCGTTCCCTGATACAGTCTCTTAGCCTCCTTAGGGGCTGTAGGGAGGAGTTGCTGAGTACCTAATTCAAAATGAATATAGAGAATCGCTGGCGTTGGCGAGCCAGTTCTTAGTGCGTCAACCCTATACAGCTTCTTCGAGTTGTGTAGAAGCTCGTCTGCCGTATCGATTAGCGCCCACACATTATGCTTAGGCTTACCGCAGGCTATGCCAGCAGACACGACCCTACTACCAACTACTTTCCAGAACCAATATGCTACGGATATTACCGCCGGTATAGCGATTGATGACGGAAGTATCGCTAGGAGGTCGTCGCCGCCGGCGTAGAGCACGCCGCTGAAAACCCTGCAGAGGAGATCCTCAGGGCTTAGCTTGGAATCCTCGGAGCTTGACTCATCAGATGAGCTAACGCTCTTGCCTAACTTGCTTAAGCCTGCTATGGATTCAAACAGCTTATAAATCCCTAACTTAGTTCCTAGGTCGACCCTTATGCTTCTTAAGTACGCCTCGGAGGGGCTTAGGGCACCAGCCATGTATGTTCCTATTGAATTGCAGTCTAGCTTGACCGCAGCTATGTACTTACCTTCGGTAACGTAGTCACGGGCTCCGGAGAGCCATTCCATGAGCCTTACGTATAGCTTATCGAGTACCTCCTTGTCGAGGTACTCGCCAGCTTTGCCGTACCCAAGCCTTTCCAGTATGCTGAGTTTATAGCTTATGTACATATGCCTGCCGAACTCATGCAGTTTCGAACACTCACTACACACCTTGCCTAAGTACTTAACGTTCTCAGAAGCAGGCCTTCTCCCACAAGACTCACAAATTACCTCAGTACCTAGCCTAATGCCTCTAATGTCACCACAGCTAACTAAGAGCGCTTTGCGTGCCGCCAACCTCGCATACAGTTTACGCTGAGTCAAAATCCAAGGTATGGTGAACGGTGCTTTAGCGTAAGCCACGTCTACGCCAGCGCCGAGACCCTCCCTAGCCTGGGTTAGTGTCTTCTCAATAACGTCATCGTCTGCCCAGCGAGGGACTAGCGCTAGTACTAGACCGCCGCCCGAGAATACTATCGATTCCAGAGGTATGTGGAGCGCTTGAGTCAAGGCGTGTGGGAGGAGATATAACGTGAGAAAGTCTATGGAGGTGCTCGCCGCCACCATAGCTTTCAAGGATTCCCTTCTAATAAACTCCTGAATGGCCCTAACGTCAAGAGCAAGTATATAAATACCTTCTACAGCTCTAGCCTCCCAAGCGGGTTTCAGTAACGACTTACCTAACTCCTGAGCAACGAACTCGGTAAGACTCCTAACCTCCTCCTCGCTGAATTCCCTCCAAAAGCCCCATACTTCAGAACCAGTTCCGTATAGCTTCTCTAAAATCTCCCTTCTGCTTAGTCCCTTAGATTTGATAACCGGTGACCTAGTCAGTATGTCGGCAACAGTCTCAGTCAGCCTATCACTGGCTGATGCCGCTCTATCGGCGGTGTTGATTATATTAGCCAGCTCACTAACATCTACCCGAGCTCCGCATATTGAAACTATCTTTTTAGAGACCTTACCCGGAGTGTGATGCCTTCTTATAAGCTCCAGCACTACCTCTCCAACAGTCTTCAACCCTTCTTGAAGTGCTACGGCCTCTGAATTTCTGCCTGAGTTCATTAATTTCTCACTTGCCTTCATGCCAGCGTTGCTGAGCATACTTAAGACTTTCTCAGCATATGCTGCAGATACTCTTGAATGCCTCTCCTGCCTCTCCCAAGACTCCGGTTTGCCGACGTCATGAAGTAACGCAGATATCCTAAGTAATTCCATGCTGAGCCTTACACTCTCGTCAAGCCTTCCTGGGTTGGCATGTGTTGAGAGGTACCTTGTGGTGGCTATAGCTGATGTTAGTAGGACATGCGGTATTAGTTTGGAAGTATTGAGCCCGGGCCTCGTATCGGCAGGCACGCTCATGACTATGTCTATGAAGTCCCTGTAAACCTCCTCGGCACTCCGCACCTTAAAGACTTTCTTTAAACCTCCTAATAGCCTCAGTGTGGCTTCGTTAAACTTCTCTAGAACATCGTATCTAATGCTGAGGAGGGGGGTCTCAATGAACTCTCTTACAGCCTCATATTCAAGAAACCCCATATCCTCAGCCATCACTGTCGAGTAGAGTAGATCTGCCGGTGTCAACACGTATGCCTCGGTACTACCGTTCTTAGGCGGAGGTAGTGGTGCCGTAGTGAACAGTCTCTTATAGTAGGTTACTATGACGTCGTTGACGAGCTTGAGCGCCTTAGCGATGCCTAAAGCGTTTGGTGACTCTGTGAGTATTTTCTCAAGTACTCTTCCAAAGCTTTCCTCGTTAAGAATGTTCAGCATTTCTCTTACATACTCATTAAACCTACGTAGGTTTGACTCAAGCACGTAGAGTTCTCTGCCGTTACTATCTATTAAGGGAGATATGTTGCCTGTGTATACCTTCACGGCCCACCACCTACGATCTTTTCAAGTCTGGCGGAACTATCTAGCCTACGGGCGAGTAAATCATCGGGGCTCCTGAAGTGAAGCCTTTTGAAAACATCCGCAACCTCACTACCGACGCACCCGCAGACCTTCTCTTGAGCGACTACGTAAAGCTTAGGCATCCCGTTGTCCACGCACGCTATGTATGTCAGGAGGGAGGACCTCAAAAGATCTTTGTCGGGAATGCCGTCAATTACTGCCTCTAGGGACAGGTCACTTCCGTAAACGAATGATCTACACTTAACTCCGGCCTTAAACAATTCCTTAATGGAGTCTAGAGGACTGCAACTCACCGCTGACCGCCTCCCGAAATTAACTCATCACGCTTGAGCGCCTCCGAGAAGTTTGGTGTCTCGGCGAATGACTTGAACTTAGATACCGCTAGGTCTACAAGCGTGGGCACAAGCTCCCCCACTGCTTGGGAATCACACTCTACATATCCATTGTGCTCCTTACACGATTCAGGCAAGCGGAGCGCCTCCCGAACATTAACGCCTCCATACTTACGGAACGAAATGCTGTTGACGCTGAACACTACCCGGCCAAACTCCAGTAGCTTACCGTCAACTGACTTGAGCCTCCTGTACTTGGATCTTCCTAGGAGTACGTCATTAAACCCTCCATCCTTGCGGGCGCCCATCCCGATAAGTATGAGGCCTAACTCCTCGGGCGCTAGCCCAAGGAACATTAACTCACCGGAGAATACTGTCTGAGGGGGTATTAGCTCCAAGCACATGCCCTTTTCAAACTCTCTGAATGAAGTCTCTGCATTGCTGCATGCATTACCGAAAAACACTCTTGATGCGACCCCAGGTGCGCCGAAGATATTGCATACCGGGCATAGGTCATAGCTACCTAGGCTAAGGGGATTGCACGGCTGATCCCTGCTCAGCGAGAGGGAATCCCCCCATATGCGGGCATGCATTACTGAGGCTGGAGCGCGCCTACCTCCACTCTGAGATATCACTCTAAGGCATGCCTCAACGTAGTCGTCTACAGGCCTTACAGTAAGTTCAAGCCTAGACCTAACCAAACCCTTGATGCTCGAGCCAGGCACGCAGACCAGCCCGCCATACCTAACCACAGTTAGGCACTCGCTCCCGGAAACCCTCAGCTCCCCACGCCTTATGCGGTCCACGATCTCTTCGAGGCTCCCGCAACTACGGACAGCCTCAAGCAGATCCTCACCTATGTCAAGCGACTCCCTTCCCGAACCTACATGCAGGTAGGACTTAGTGAGTATGCTGAATCTCAGCCTACCTGTCAACCCCTTAAGCCTGTCCCTAGTTGTGTAGGGAAGTCTCCTAACGCCCAGCACCCTCAACGACAGCACCCCAGCGCCAGCCCTCATCGCTGATTTTCCTTAGCTTATCTAGGGACCGATGCCACACACCTATTAAGTTATCCACTAGCTCCCATGCCTCCTCACCCTCCAGTACCTCCGTCCCTACATCAACCTTCTCGTCAATAGGGTCTAGAGCGCGTAACGCCTTCACATTACTGCCGAATTCTTTAATAGCTATGCTCAGGCTCTCAACAGCCACCCTCCCGAAACCACGGCTCTTAAGACCGCCGACCTTCACTATACCCTCATTCAGATCCTTAAGCACCTCGAAAAGCAGTCCCAACGCGTAGTTCGGCAAGTTCTCAACTATTAAAGTAAAGTCAAATATAGCGCCCGGCTCCACATACTCGACAGTGAAGAGAGCGCTCCTACTGCTTGCACCAGTCCTCCTATCTATGGCCACCATCGTCCTATAACCTATCCTATAGTTATTCGTAGGGTAGCTATCGTTGAAGAAGACATGACTTAGAATTCCCGGCGCTCCGAAGATGAGGTCTAGAATGCAGACGCTTATCCCGCCCGTAACGATCATGTTTAGCTTATCAAATATGCTGGCTCCAGCCCTCTCCAACTGCTTGAATTCAGTACCCCTCAGACAGGTGCTTCTAGGGACTCCATCACACACATTAAGACCGCAGGTCCTACATAATCTAACAGCATGCGCCCTGAAAGCCCCCTTCCACGACGATCCGGGAATCACGGGCTTCAGAGAGCCGCTTCTCACGTCAAGAATCTTAAGCAGAGTTATGTCAGCAGGGGACTCCAGAATCGCCTCCTTACCCGCCCCTACTAATAGAGGTTCTAAACCACGTATCTTAGCCCTTACCGTAACCTGCCTAAACAGCTTATGATGGCCAATCCACTCGAAAAGTAGCCCAGCCATTACTCCAGCACCTCCTCAAGCTTTGACCTGCTAGTCTCACGCAATTCAAAATCCCTAACCTTGAAGCCAGTAACGGTCGTCTCCGAACCAAGCAATCTTATCCGGCCTAGCCCCACGGATTTCATCCCACCTACTGGGATTCCAGGCACGTCTAAGCTTAGTAGTTTGAGTAGTTGCTTCAGCAATCGCTGTTTGCTACCGTCCTTACGCAGGTCTATGTTCTTTATGATAAGCTTGAATCTCCACCTCACGCCTGGCGGAACGTATTCAAAGTCGAAGAGAGCTCCAGATCTTGCGGCCCCTCTAAACCTGTCTATGGCCACTCTAGTCCTTGTTAGTATTCTCAAGTCGTTAGTTTCTGGGACTGCGTCAAGGATTTCCACATGGCTGGCGAGCGATGTATTTCCGAATATTTGACAAATTATACAGGGGCCGAACTTCTCGCCAATAGCTTTCACAAGCCCTTCAATGTCGCCTTTATCAAGCTCGCCTTCAAGAACATTCTTAACTTCTTCAATATTCACGGAGCTTGAGTACTTACGTAAAACTCTGCTCTCAATGAACCTCAGTAACTTTTCTTTATCTTCAAGCACGTCGTGGTTACGTGTTAAGAGTAAGTAGTAGAGGGTAGTCAGTAACTCAGCCCCTAATGTACACTTATTGAATTCACTACCCTTAGGATCGGGTTCGCAAGCCCTACCCCCGCTACTCCTTACCAAAGCCTCAGCAGTAGATCTGAGCGCGCCCTTAATGCTTGAGCCAGGTATGTAGGGCCTGCCGTCCGGCAGCTTAATAACAGGGAGATCAACCTCCCCTAAACCGCCCGCGCCCTTCCCAACCCTTAGGGGAGCTTCATTAATCAATACACCCTCGACTACGTAGAGCGTGTCAATACTATCTAAATCAATACCGCAACCCCTTATAGT
>JAMOVB010000091.1 GCA_027061705.1 Desulfurococcales archaeon | reverse complement strand
AGGTTCATGCGTAAGTATGGGGGTACTGGAGTTCAGCAAGCGATAAATAAGGCGGTGTTCGAAGTTCTCAATATGATAGTAGTGTACCCTGTTGAGGACCCTCACAAGTACACTGACGGGTACGGCAACGTACTTCCAGACGCATACCTAGTTAGGAGGGGCACGACAGCGTTAGAGCTTGCCTACCTAATACATACTGACCTAGGGAAGGGCTTCATACACGCTATCCTTGCTAAGGAGGGGAAGAGGGTAGGGGCGTCGTACGAGCTAAGGGATGGTGATGTGGTTAAGATAGTGTCTGCCCGCGCCTCCAGACGCTGAGGTCGACCACACACCCACATCTAACTTGCTTAAACACACCCTCCCTCACAACGTGTGTGCATGGGGGTACGTCCCTGTATATCGTTAGCCCGGGGTTTATCCACGAGCAAGCACCTATCTTAACGCCGGGCACTGTGGATACGTTAACACCTGTCTTGACACGCGCCCCTATGACGGCGCCGAACTTCCTCCGCCCGGTATCCTCCAGCCTTCCCTTAACGACGTACCTTACGTTAGCGTCGTCGAACCTTAGGTTAGCTAGGATGGTTCCAGCCCCTAAGTTAGATTCCTCACACACTATCGAGTCACCGACGTAGGCTTGATGGGCTATGTGCGTGCGCTCCATAACTATGCTCTCCTTAACCTCCACGTTGAAGCCTATGTGCGCTCCCTTCAAAACCACGGCGTAGGGTCTTAGGTACGCGTTAGGGCCTATCGTGGCCTCCCGACCTACGTAGGCCGGGCCGACTATGTAGGTTCCTGACCTGACCTCAGCGCCCTCCTCGATGATGACTCCTCCCTTAATCCTAACGCCTTCCTCAACAACCCCCTTAATGACCGGCTTCGTGACGTGGCTTAGGAGATGCTTGCTTAGTTTGAGGAGGGACCAAGGCCTGCCGACATCTACCCAGTAGCTGGCTTCAACGACCTTAATGCCCGCCTTTCTGGCGTACTCGTTTATGGCGTCCGTAAGCTCCAACTCCCCCCTCGGGCTTGGCTCTAGCCTCTCAACGTACCTCAGCACATCGCGCGTGAGCACATACACACCCGCGTTTATGAGGTTTGACGGCGGGTTAGCGGGCTTCTCAACAATCCTCCTTAACATGCCGCCCTCCGTGAGCAACACCCCATACCTCTCCGGGTCGTTAACTCTGTAGGCGGCTATTGCTGGGCCGCCCTGTGATTCATTAATCAGCCTGCCTAAATCATCCCGCCCCACGTAGACGTCGCCGTAGAGTAGGAGGAACTCATCACCTGTGAGGCGGTCCGCGGCCTTGAGTAGGGCGTGCCCCGTGCCCAGAGGCTCATCCTGGTCGACGAGCTCAACATTAATGCCGTACTTACGTGCCAGCCTGAGCGCCTCGGCAGCAACCTGCTCCTTAAGGTAGTTAACTACTACAACCAGCTTCTCGACCCCAACCCCAGCTAAGCTACTGATGTGGTGTTCTAGGAGTGTAGAGCCTAGGAGCGGGACTAGCACTTTGTGGCGTGTATGTGTTATGGGCTCGAGACCCCTTCCATAACCGGCAGCTAGTATGACCGCCTCCTTCAAAGTAGGTACCGGTGTTAAGTAATTTGGCGGTGGTTAAAACCTATGCCTGCCGACTAGTGCGGCGGGTGGACCACTATGACTGCCTTCTTAAGGCCTTCAGGCGTCGGTATGTAAAGCAGGCGCGATTTGTAGACCTCGGTCTTCCTAAGCGGGTATATTTTCTTGCCGGCCTCGAATATCTCGTTGGCCAGCTGCCCGAAGATCATTGCCTTAACGTAGTCGTCGAAGTTCATCTCAGCCGCTCTCTCCCTAAGTATCCTAACTATCTCCTTCCGTATCGCCTTCTTCTGGCTAGTCTTGCACCTGTAGGCAGTTAAGGCCACACCCTGAACTCTGAGTACGTAGCCGTCCTTCGTCTGCACGTCCACTATAGCTGCTATCTTGCTTGACTTCCTCCTGATTATGGACTTCATGTAGTCTCTGGCGAGCTCATGCCCCTTGAACCTCGTGTAGGCTACGTCCTCCTTAACGTCGTAGACCTGGAAATACAGGTGGATGTGGTGCTTGCTGAAATCCCCTGTGATGTCGAAGAGTGTGACCTCGAACACCCTACCTAATAGCTTCCAGTCCTTGTCCGCGGGGGTCGTGCCTATCTCCACGCTCTGGAATATGGGGGGCGCTAGGACTCGATACCACTTCTTGAGCTTCCACTTATCCTTTATTACTGCCCTCGACATGACGCCCGAACCTACTCAAGAAGTGTGTGCGGGGTTTATAAGAATTAGCTGGTGCGGCGCGCACGGGCCTCGTTAACGACTCTCTCTATGAGCTCCGAGAGCCTGCTGACCTCATCAAGTATTGACAGCATAGTTAGAACCCCTTCAGGCGGGCGCGTCTCAGCCTTAACGAAGTACGTTAGCTCCCCGCCGCTAGCAACACTCTCTATAGTGAAGCCCTTAGGGGGGCTGCTATCATCGGGCCTTAACGCATCACGAACAGCCTTAGCTAATTTCTCTTCTTCAAACCTTATTCTTAAACACGCCCTCACAGCTATCACCAGCTCAGCTCCTCCAAGCTTCTTAACGTGAAGTAACCCCCGCAGACGCTTACGTCGCGTGACGCTAGATCCATTCTCACGGATTGAGGTAGTGTCGATGCTGGCACGTAGAACCTGCCCTCATGCTTTATCACGAGTCTCTCATCCCCTATTAGGCCGGCGCTACGTATGGACTTCTCGGCAACCGTTGCTGAGAACTGCGTGGGGTTAACGTCGTCGACGATTAAGTATTTCCTGCCGCTAACGCCTACCCTACCGTACCTTCCGAGGTTATCGATTACGTCGCGTAACGTGCTCATCATCCTCATGATTCCTGCAGCGGCTAGTCTTAGGTAGGCCTGATTGATCATAGTTAGGAATACCGCGCTCGCCCCGTAAACGTCTGTGAGCCAGTCCATCATGTAGGCCGCCATTATTAAGTCTTTTGAAACCCACCTCCCCTTAACTAAGTATATCTTCGAACGGAAGCGCGCGGGGTCTGCCTTAACCTCTAGAGCCGCTTCCTCGACACTAGCTCCCTCACCGCACTTCCTCATGAATTTAGAGGGTATGAGCACATCTATGCTGGTTGTTAACGCTTTACACGGGTTGCTGGGATCCCACCCTATCAGCGGGGGGCCTTCCTCAACGGACACTAGGCCCTCGTTGACAAGGCTGCTTAGCAGTTCCGCCTCACTATTGCTTAACTCCCCCCTAACCATTCTCGGTGTGTGTTTGGTTAGCATCGCTGCCGCCGCCGTCAGCTTGAAGTCTCTAGTTATGAATTCAAGCTCACTGACGAGTGAGAGAACACCCTTCGTGAGGGAGGTGTATTTGAGCACGTAGTTATAGCCGACCCTACTACATGCTGTTATGCCTGAAGACTTTATTATCACGCAGTCCCTGCATATGTTCTCAGGCACATTGATTCCTAAGCACTTAACATCACTGAGAGGTATCTTGAAGACGTCGTTAATGAACTCGAAGTCGACATCCATAGCCTTCAATATCTTAGCAACTAAACCGGCTGCTGCCGATGATTCCGGGTCGTGGGCAGCGATTATCCTCAGCGGGCCCCCAGTCTCTTGAGCCTCGCTAAGCAGTCTACGGAACACTTCGTCGGGATTGACGCCGTCGAACGTGAACGGCAACTCTCCTCATCCAATGACTTAACGTGGAGGCAGTATTAATTGCTCCCTCCCTAGGCTTAGGGGACCGCTTTAGGATCCGCTACCCTCCTCGGGAACTATTATGAGCGGCCTTGAAACGAGGATCTTAGCCTGCTCCGGCCTATACTTCCAGTCAGGCGGTAGTACGCCCTTCCTCTTGTAGTACTTGACTAGCCTATGTATCTTCGACTCTATCTCAAGTAACCCTCTCTGGGAGTGCGTGTCCTTAGGGTGCTCCTCAAGATGCCTTCTCAGGTTTACCGCCCTTCTCATGAGGTTATATAGATCCTCAGGCAACGCCAGCTTCACTCCGTACTTCTTGAGGACCTTCTGAAGCTTCGTGCCGAGGACGGACTTAACTAGGGGTATGCCGTACTGGTCCCTGAGAATAATGCCTATCATTGATGGCGGATAGCCCTTCTTAGCTAGCTCGACTATTATTAGCTCTATCTCCTCCGGAGTGTACTGAACCCACTTAGGAGCTACTGATGATGGAGGCCTCGTTGAGTGGGACTGCCCTTTCTCCTTTCCCCTATTCATCCGCCGCTACCTCCTAACACCATTAGGGGAGTCGGGTTTTAAAAGCTGTTCGTAGCCACGAAACCATCTCGCGGAATGCCTTCCCTCTATGGGATATTCTGTTCTTTAGGTCGGTACTCATCTCAGCGAAGGTCATGCTGAAGCCTTCGGGCATGAATATAGGGTCGAAGCCGAAGCCTCCCTCCCCTCTAGCCTCGAGGGTTATCGAACCGTTAACGATGCCCGTGAATACCTTCACACTCCCGTCGGGTAGTATGAGCGCTATGGCTGACTTGAAGTAAGCGGCCCTATCCTCAACCCCCTCCATGAGCTTGAGCACTCCCTTAACGCCTAATGTCTTGAGGACGTAGCTACTGTAAGGGCCTGGGAACCCTTTAAGAGCCCTTATGAATAGCCCCGCATCCTCCACGAACGCTGGGGTTGGTATCGAGGATGCTGCCTTGGCCAACACTGCTGAAAGCGCCGCGATGCTCGTGAGCTCCTCGCTCTGTATCTCTAGCTTCGGGGCTATAGCCCTCTCAACCCTTACTCCTAAGGACTCGCCAAGGGATTTGAACTCCCTTAACTTCCCCTCATTCCCCGTAAGGACCCACAGCGTTAGGGGCTTACCCTCGCCTCTTTCTCCGCTCCTCAACGTACCTCCCCCTAAGCCTTATTTCATGCACCTTATCCATGACCTCCTTAACCCTATCCTCGCCGACGACCTCTCCATACCCTTTGAGGAACTCCTTCATTATCTCATCTTTGAGTTCGTAGTGTGTGCTCTCAACCGCCCTTAGGAAGAGGTGTATGTCGACGCCTATGTCCTCTAACTCATCGCTGAAGCGTGCTAGGCCGAAGTCTATTAGGTATGGCCGCCCTCCCCTAACTATGACGTTTGAGGTCGTTAGGTCGCCGTGAACTACCCCGAGCTCGTGCATTCTCGCTACAACTCTCCCTAGCTCCCTAACTATGTGGCGGAATTCCCTTCTCTCAACTATCATGTTCTTCAGCAGCTCTCCCTCAATGAACTCCATGACTAGGTACTCGCCCTTAGGGTCGACTAGGTATAGGGCGGGGACTGGGAGGCCTTCCGTCCTCAGCCTATTCATTATGCGTGACTCGGTGAATGTGCGTTCGCGACGTAACCTCTCGTCAAGCCTAGGATCTCTGTACGGCTTCTTTACCCTAACCTTGTATATGGCTGGCCTGCCTAGGAACTCGTACTTGGCCAGCACCGCCTCCGCTCCGACAGCGATTATCTCAGGGGTCCCCCCACGGGACGTCTGCCTGGTCAAGCTTCCACCTCTGATTAATGAATGCCTCCTCAGGCCTTACCGTGACGCCGTGCTTAAGTGCGAGAACCCCGGTCCACGCAATCATCACTCCATTATCGCCAGCGTACTTGGGCGGAACCACCTTAACCTCGACACCTCTCTCCTCAGCCATCGCCTCAAACTTGCTGCGGAGTGCCCTACTCGCGGCGACACCCCCTACGAGGAGGACTTGCTTCTTACCAGTGTGCGCCAAGCCACGCTCGCTAACCTCGACTATCGCTGAGTAGGCTATCTCCCTCAAACTGTAGCACACGTCCTCAAGCTTCTTCCCAGACCTCACCGCCCTGAGCGCGGCCGTAAGCAATCCCGAGAAGGAGACGTCCTGCCCCTTAACCACGTACGGGAGGTCTATGAATTCCTCCCCGCCGGCATCGGCGCACTCGTCTATCTTATGAACCCCCTTAACCACGTAGGGGGGTGCGAGCCCCACCTCCCGCACGAAAGTGTCTATGAAGTTCCCTAGGGGCATGTCTAGGGTCTCTCCGAATATCCTGTACCTGCCTGAGGCGAAGGCTGAGATTATCGTGTTCCCTCCCGAGAGGTATACGATTAGGGGGTCTTTAGCCCCGGTTACTAGCTTACCTATCTCAATATGCGCTACGGCGTGGTTCACAGGTATTAACGGCTTCTTGAAGTATGATGCGAGGGCACGCGCTAAGGTAGCCCCGACACGCAGGCATGGCCCTAGGCCGGGGCCTAACGCCACGGCTACCCCGTCGAGTTCGTGGGCGCCGATGCCTGCGCTTTTGAGCGCCCTTGCAATTACGTTCGGGGCTTCCTGCATGAAGTATAGGGAGGCCTCTCTGGGGTGGATCCCTCCCTTTTCCGGCACGTACTTCGCTC
>JAMOVB010000090.1 GCA_027061705.1 Desulfurococcales archaeon | reverse complement strand
AATATGGTGCTGATAACTAAGGGCGGCCGCGTGAAGCTAAACACCGTTCCGGAGTTGATTTAATGTAGGGCGCCGTGAACGGGCCTGCCGAGCGCCTTATGCGCCAGCTCGCAGACTATCTCTGAGTACGTCGGGTGGGAGCATATGGATTTAGCAACCTCCTCAATGCTTATCCTGGCCGCTACAGCAAGGCCCAAGACGTGAATAAGCTCGGCCGCCCCATTACCAACAACAAGCGCCCCTAGAACTCTATTGCTTCTTTTCTCCAGAACAACCTCGGCGAATCCGTCGGGAGTTCTCTCAAGTACTGTGTAGTCGCGCGAGAGGGCAGCGTAACCGTACCTTACGACCCTAACGTCAAGCCCCAACCTCCTAGCCTGCTCCTCGGTAATCCCAACGCTCGCCACCTCCGGCGTAGTGAATATCACCGCCGGCACAGGGCCACGGGGTATTGATGAGCTCCCCCTAACTATGGTTTCAGCGGCTATCATTCCCTCCCTATAGGCCTTATGCGCGAGTAGCGGGGGCCCCGTAACGTCCCCCGCAGCAAGTATTGTGGGCACGGACGTCCGGAGATCCTCATTAACGATTACGACGCCCTTATCACCTAGCTCAACGCCGACGTCCTCAAGCCCTATGCCCTTAGTGAGGTACCTCCTCCCCGCAGCTATTAACACCTTATCAACAACTACTTCATCGGCGTCGCCGCCACGTCTAGGCAGTAACTTAACCCTAACCCCGTTACCGCCTACCTCAAGGGGCTTGGCCACCACCGACACATGTATCCTAACACCATACCTCCTCAGGTACTTGGCAACAAGCTCTCCTACCCGCGGCCCGTAGGATGGTAGGACGCAGTCAAGTATCTCAGCTAAGTGAACCTTAACGCCGAGTCTAGCTAGGGCCGCGGCTATCTCCGTACCGATCGCCCCAGCACCTATGATGAGTATTGAGTCGGGCAGCGACTCGAGCTCGAAGAAATCCCTGTTGCTGAGCACGTACCTCCCGTCGAAAGCAAATCCGGGCACGGGGGAGGGGTCCGAGCCCGTAGCCACGACTATGTACCTGCCCTCGATCTCCTTGACGCCTCCATCCTTAAGCTTAACTGAAACCACGTGAGGAGATTTAACCCTCCCAACACCCTCGACGATCTCCACCTCGCTCAGCAGCTGTGTTACTGCAGCCCGCGCACGGTCTCTAACCCTCCTAACCCACCTCATCAGCCTTGACGTGTTTAGCTCTTCAAGCTTGAGCTTTATCCCTGCCTGCCTAGCCGCCTTAGCTAGGGAAACGGCATGCGCCGCCTCAATGAGGGTTTTCGAGGGTATGCAGCCCCAGTTAGTGCATTCCCCGCCCAAATACTTCCTCTCGATGAGGCATACTTTAAGCCCCTCTTGAGAAAGTCTTGATGCGGCCACATAACCTGCGGGGCCTCCCCCTATGACGATCGCATCTGTCACCATATATGAACTCCCCCTCACACGAGGTTTATTAAGCCTCGGTTAGATTTAGCCTGTGCGGGCATAAAAACCCTTTATTCTATACGTTAAGCCTTACCCAGATCCCTAGCTATCTCCTCAGCAACCTTCCTGCCCGAGAGCAGCATGCCGCCGAATATGGGCCCCATCCTAGGCGTTCCGTAGTACGTAGCCACAGCTATCCCAGTAACGTACAGCCCCGGTGCAACCTTGCCCGTGAGCTCCACGACCTTCTCCTCACCCACATAAGCGTTTGCTGAGAGACCTCCCCTAACCTCCTTAATCAGCCCGGGAATCTTACGTGACGCTATGGTTAGGACCTCAGCGTCATGGCCTGTAGCGTCAACCACGGCCTTAGACTCTATGAAGAGGGGATCAACGTGAAGCCCTGCCAGAGGTATTGCAGACCATATCACAACCGCGCCAGCCACCCTCAGCGGGTCGTACCTGAAGATCAGGTCCTCAAGCGTTAGACCGAACACGACCTTCGCGCCAGCGTCGACAGCGCCCGCCGCTAGCTTAGCCATGAGCTCGGCCGTGGAGGTCGCGTATAGGCCGGGAGCCACTTCGTAGTAGCGGATCCCGAAGTCACGCAGTATTTCATCAGCCGGCGACTCAACGAGCACTTTATGAAGGAGGTTCCCTCCACCCCCCATACCGCCGCCGAAGCTGAGCCTCCTCTCAACAATCAATGTCTTGATGCCCTTGCTCGCAAGGTACTTAGCCGCCGTCAGC
>JAMOVB010000089.1 GCA_027061705.1 Desulfurococcales archaeon | reverse complement strand
AGCGGGAAGGTGAGGAGGCTTAAGGGGAGGGAAATAGTGCTCGCGGATAGCGAGGGTAAGGTCCTCCATCTCTACCCGCATAGGGATAGTGCCCACGCGTCAATAGTGGTTGGAAGTACTAGGGATGTGTTCATAGTGGCGTACGGCGCTCCCGGGGTTCCTAAGGCATTGGTTGTGAGGGCTGTGGACGCGCTTAAGGGAAGGTTAGTTAAGTACTACCCAGACGCCGAATGTGTTGAAACTATGCTTGCTGAGTAGCAGCCGCTTCACCGGCATACAGAAGCTTAAGGTTATTACCCTACGCCCTCACTTCAAGTTGGTTGGGCTTATGGTAATTAAGGTGAACTCTCCCTTCATAGGGGATGAGGAGGTAGAGGCCGTCGCTAAGGTCTTGAGAAGCGGTATGCTGGCTCAGGGGGCAGTTGTGAGGGAGTTTGAGGAGAGGTTTGCTGAGTACGTAGGTGTTAAGCACGCCGTCACGCTCTCGAACGGGACTATCGCTCTATACGCAGCGCTTAAGGCTATAGGCGTGGGTGGGGGTGACGAGGTTATAGTGCCTGACTTCACGTTCTTCGCTACGGCATCCGCAGTGGTGCTTGCGGGCGGGCGCCCGGTATTCGCGGACATAGATCTTGAGACGTACACCATAGACCCCGCGTCAGTCGAGAGGCTGGTTAGCGATAGGACTAAGGCGGTGATACCGGTCCACCTTTACGGCCATCCGGCGATGATGGATGAGCTACTAAGCATAGCTAGGGAGCATAATATAGTGGTTATTGAGGACTGCGCCCAAGCACACGGCGCTGAATTTAGGGGAATGCGTGTTGGCTCGCTAGGCACCGTCAATGCCTTCAGCTTCTACGCCACGAAAAACCTGACGATGGGTGAGGGGGGCGCCATCACTACGGATAGTGATGCCATAGCTGAGTTCGTGAGGTTGCTTAGAAACCACGGGCAGACCAGAAGGTACTATCACGAGCGCTTAGGGTGGAACTTCAGAATAACGAATATTCAGGCAGCGATAGGTTTGGAGCAGCTTAGGAAGCTTGAAGCAATGAATAGAAGGAGGAGGGAAATAGCTAGGATGTATGTGGAGGGTCTCGAGGGTGTCGATGGTTTGAGACTTCCCGTGGAGAAGCCTTGGGCGAAGCACGTGTATCACCAATTCACGATATGGGTTGAGAACGGGAGGGATAGGCTGGCTAAGTACCTTAGGGATAATGGCGTGCAGGTAAGCATACATTATCCGGCACCGCTCCATGAGCAACCGGTATTCAGAGGCCGTTATGGGGGCGGGGAATGCGTTAACTCTTCCTTGGCTGCTAGGCACGTGCTCTCAATACCCATGCATCCCGGCCTAAGCGATGAGGAGGTGGAGACCGTTATCAAGCTGATTAGGAGGTTCTTTACGTTCGAGAGCCGGTAAACTGCCGGTTAATTGGTTAGTGTAAATTAAATTTAAGCCCTGTCGTAACTTATTGTATTAGGTGGGCGTCACGGGCATTAAATTCAAAGAGCCCATCGAGGACTACCTAGTGACCATATACAAGTTGGAGAGCCTGTACGGTGAGGCCAGAACATCACAGATAGCTAGAGAGCTCGGCGTTAGGGACGGAACCGTTTCTAAAGTCATTAAGCATCTACAGGAGCATGGATACGTACGCGTATATAAGTACAGGGGCGTGAGGCTCACGGAGAAGGGGCGTGAGGTTGCCGCACGGATACTGAGGAACCACAGGATACTCGAGGTATTCCTTCACGACTTCCTCGGCTTCGACTACTACAGAGCTCATGAACTAGCTCATAAGATGGAGCACCTGCCTCAGGAGGTTATTGATAGGATTTATGAGAAGCTCGGAAAGCCGGACATATGCGTGTATGGCCCGCCTAGGGATGGGGGCGGCAGGGTAGTGACGCTTGACGCGGCAAGGCCCGGGGCCTGCTATAGGATTGTATGCATTATTGAGGAGCTTAACAAGACCTTGAGTAAGCTTAGGGAGTCAGGATGCATCATGTCCTGCAGGGTTATGATAGAGAGTAAGGGTAGTAAGGGTCTCGTGGTTAGAGTTGAGGGCGGCGGGAAACTGATTTTAAGTATGGACGAGGCTAAGACCATTGGTGCTGAGGAGGTGAGCTGCGACGGGTTCAAGCTTAAGGCTAATTGACGTCCCTCCGGGAGGGAGGTGCAGGATAGTATCGATAGCCGGTGGCTTCGGC
>JAMOVB010000088.1 GCA_027061705.1 Desulfurococcales archaeon | reverse complement strand
GCCCCGCCTGGAACGACCGAAGGTATTGTGAGGAGGGTGTTAGAGAACGTCAGCGGGTTAAGGGCGGAGAAGGACTTCTACCTAGCCTACAGTCCCGAGCGAATCTACGTGGGTAGGGCGCTGAAGGACATCGAGGTTAACTACCCTAAGGTGATCGGCGGTGTAGGCCCGAAGAGCTTGGAGGAGGCGAGTAAGTTCTACAAGTCGATAGCTAGGAAGGGCGTGATTAAGATGTCGAGCGCTAAGGCAGCGGAGTTTGAGAAGCTCGCTGAGGGGGTTTACCGTGATGTTAACATAGCGCTGGCAAACGAACTCGCGCTGGCCGCCCAGAGGCTTGGCGTCGATTACTATGAGGTTAGGAGGGCGGCGAACTCGCAACCCTACTGCAACCTACACCTCCCCGGACCCGGCGTAGGGGGCTACTGCATACCCCTCTACCCCTACTTCCTCATGATGCCGGCGCTTAGGGAGGGCTTCGTAATGGAGTTAACGAGGCTTGCGAGGAGGATTAACGAGGGTATGCCTTCTGAAGTAGTATCACAGGTGGTTGAGCTAGCCCTGTCTAAGGGCCTGAAGCCCGAACGCTCTAAGGTTGCGGTCCTAGGCGACGCATTCAGAGGAAATATAGATGACGTGCGCCTATCACCTACGCACGACGTCGTCGCGCTACTAATCACTAACGGGTTTAGGGAGCTAGTCGTGCACGATCCGTTGGTTGAGAATGACGATTACCTGGAGCGTCTAGGCATAGCCCTAACGAAGGACTTAGGTGAAGCGCTGAGCGGCGCCGACATCGCCGTGGTCTGCGTTAGGCATGACGCTTACCGAGCGCTAAGAACCTCAGACATGGTGAGGCTTTCAGGTAATGAGGGACTCATAGTATACGATGCTGTAGGGGTTGTTAGGGATGATGCCGGGCTCCGGAGGAAGGGCTTGATGGCGGTTCTAGGTTCGGGCACGTAGTGCTGCAGCGCGCATGTTTAAAACTTAAATACCGTGTTCAGTCTTGGTTGGTAGGTGCTAGGGGTAGTAATCATGCCTGAGGAAACGTACAAACACATAGTCAGGATAGCGGGTATTGACATAGAGGGTGAGCTGCCGCTTCCTTACGGCCTAGCTAAGATTAAAGGCATAGGCTACCACACAGGATTAGCGATAGTGCGTAAGCTCGGCTTAGACCCTAGGCTTAGGGTTGGTTACCTAAGCGAGGATGATGTTGAGATGATTGAGAAGGCCGTTAAGGATCCTAAGTCCGTAGGGCTTCCTTCGTGGTACCTCAACCGACGTAAGGACTACGTCACGGGAGAGGATCGCCACCTAATAGGTGCTGACCTAATCTACGAGGCCAGGCAGGATATTGAGAGGCTGATGAAGATAAGGTGCTGGAGAGGTATTAGGCACGCCCTAGGCCTTAAGGTGAGGGGGCAGAGGACCCACACTACCGGAAGGCTTGGGCCCGTGGTTGGCGTAACTAAGGGTAAGAAGTAATGAGGGGGTGCGAGAATGGGCGATCCTAAAAAGCCACGTAAGAAGTGGGAACGTCCCGGACACCCGTGGATTAAGGATAGGCTTATTGAGGAGATGGAGCTCCTAGGTAAGTACGGCCTCCGCAACAAGAGGGAGTTATGGAGAGCTCAAACCCTGCTCCGCAGGATAAGGGATAAGGCTAAGGCCCTCCTCTCACTCCCGCCTGAGGTCAGAGCCGTCAGGGAGGCTGAACTTATAAGGAAGCTCTACAAGATGGGCCTCCTTGAGAGCGAGCAGGGGACTGTTGACGAGATCTTAGGCCTCACCACGGAGCACGTCCTTCAGCGCAGGCTGCAGACGATAGTGTATAGGAAGGGCTTGGCGAGAACGATTCACGAGGCCAGGCAGATGATAGTGCATGGCCACATAGCCATAGCTGGCAGGAGGGTAACGTCACCGGGCTACCTCGTCAGCAGGGATGAGGAGGACCTCATAGACATAGCGCCCGGCTCCCCCCTAGCGGAGGTTGTTAAGGAGAGGCTTAAGGAGGGGGCCGCGACCACGCAGGCTGAGGGTTAGGGGGTGTTAAGGCATGGCGTTCACATCACGTGAGATAAAGTGGGGTGTTGCCCACATATTCAGCTCGTTTAACAACACGATAGTCCATATAACCGACTTAAGCGGTGCTGAGACCGTAGCCAGGATGTCTGGCGGTATGGTGGTAAGGGCTGATAGGGAGAAGCCGTCGCCCT
>JAMOVB010000087.1 GCA_027061705.1 Desulfurococcales archaeon | reverse complement strand
CTTGGCGGCGCGGTAGTCGGTCTCGTCAAACTCCACTATCGCCGACCACGTCTCGCCGAGCAGTACGGCGGCTTCAACGCCGTAGTACCTGGCCCACCCCACTATGGCGCCGTTAATACCTACGATTACGCCCTCATCCAGAGGCGTTCCGCCGAGGTCGGAGAACTTCCTGACTATGCCCTCACTATTGCCGGCTATGAATACCTTCCGGTTCTTGCTGACGTCTGGCACGACGAACGCTGCCGTGGCGATGACGGGGCCGAAGGACCCCCTACCGCTCAGAAATGATAGGAGGGCGTCGCACACCTCGTTCTGGCCTTCCGGGTTCTGCGGCTGTGTCTCCGCGGTGAACAGTAATGCCTTATCCGAGCTGTAGAGCCGCCCTACGAAGAGGTCTGAGAGGCCCTTACCCCTCACGATAAGGTGGGGCGGGAAGTACGTCGAGTAGAGCTCGGCAACCAGCTCCGCGTTGAGGTTCTTTATCATGTAGTTAACGCTTACGTAACCCACTCTCCCCATACCTGGGAGACCTACGATGAGGGGCTTACCGCCGACTTCAAAGTCCTTCAGAACCCTCACGCGTGTTGCCATGATATTCATACCTGGTAGTAGAGCGTGTAGAGGGTAATTAACTTAGTTACTCCCGCAATCTTAAATAGCGTGCATTAGTGTTTAACTCTCGGGTGGAACCTGCGGACACCCCCGCTCGGGGCTGGGATGATGCAGGTAGCCGGCGGGGTCACCCAACCCCACCAGCTGTTCTAAGTCCTCGCCGCAGCGATTTTAGTCTGAGCTAGCTGCTCGAAGCACCCGGCTCGCCTTAAGTAGGGGGAGGAAGCCAATCCCCCACGACGATATCCTCGCGTCGCCCTCCTCATTATCCATCAGCACGGTATACGCTACAGGCACTGAATTAGCCCGTCCCAACGCCAGTATCACCTCCTTAACCCTCCCCACAGCGCTCCTAGTGCTTTCGGAGAGGAGGAGCACCTTCTTACCGGCGAGGAGGCCTACGGGCTTTACGGACCCGCCCTCAGCAACCACGTACCCGACGCCGCACTTACGTATCCATGCGAGGGTGGAGGCGTACGCCAGATCCCTTAAACCCATGCTTAATATGAAGTCGAAGTTAAGGCCCTCGAGCTTAGCTATCCAGGCCCTAATGACGAGCTCGTATATGTCTGGCTTGGATAGAATAACCTCTGACCTCAGATCAACACCCCTACCCTCACCACGCCCCGCAGTCACTAACGCGCCGACACGGTAGAGTTCGTTAATCAAGTACTCTAGGGTGCCGCACAAGTCACTTCATCTGGTAACACCTATCCTTCATAGCTCTTAAGTACTCCTCCTGCATCCTAAGTATCTCAAGCACCGTGGAGGGCGGGTCACGGGTGTTGAATACGGCCCTGCCGACGACCTCAGCGTCTGCACCCGCGCATAGGGCCTCGCCGGGGCTGACTCCCTTCATCATTATGCCCGGCGATAATATCACGTGCTTAAGGCCGAAGGTCTTCCTCAGATCCTTAATCACGTTCGGCTTATTCGCAGGGACTACCAGAGCGTCGGCGTTAGCGCCGTTTATTATCTCCTTAACGGTCCCGTAGATGCTGTCGAAGGTCTTTACGGCATCCTCATGGCTCATCGTAACCTGAAGTATGAGGTCCGCACCCATACCGTGAACCTCCTGCTCAAGCCTCGCTAGACTACCTACGAGTCCGACGAACGCGTGGGCAACAACGCCGCTGAACCCGTGCGTCAGCGCCTCCCTAGCAGCTATCGCCATGATGTCCCCAATATCCGCTAACTTGAGGTCAGCTATGAAGTAGGTGTCGCTGAAATCCTTAATTACTCGGCTAACGCTCCTTATCCCGTAGTGCATTACGTAGGGCAGTCCTATCTTGACGCACGTTACGCTCTCAGGCTTCCTACTTAGGAAGTCCGAGAGCTGCTGGAGGTCTGTTGAGGGGGTGTCGACCGCCACCACTAGGCGCCCGCCTAACGACCTGATAACCCTGTGTATCCTCCCCATCGCCCGCTACCGAGAAATAAGTCGGGCTAGGTATTTATGGATGCCTCAGCCGGTGGTTCATTACCTCATTCCCCACGGTTGGTCGCGCGGGTCTCATCATCGGTTGAGGTTCTCAGGTAGATATCCATAACGTCCCTTAACACCTCATCCTCACTTCTCAAACTCTCAATAAGCTGCCATTTAGCAAACCCATGTTTCCTACCGCTCACTAACTCCCTAAGCACTAGCTCGCAGGCACTCCTGGTTGGGTGGAGTGCGACGGCGGCGTACGCCCTTATGAGGGCGTCGACGCTTGCCTGCTGAAGTATTGTTACGTCACCGTCAACCGTCTCTATCAACACCCTAGTGTGGGTGTGTCCCGGAGGTATGAACGCCACTATTCTCCTCACATCGCTTGTTTTAAGAACCCTTACCCTCCTCACACCCTGCGTCATGCCATTACCCTTGACTGCCCTCTGAACTGGCCTAAGGACTTGACGACCTCAGCCCCCTTCCTCGTTAGCTTTATTACGGAGTCCTTGCCCCGCCTCTCCTCAACGATCAGGCCTAGCGACTGAAGTAGCTTCAGATCCTCCTCAAGTTCCTTGGAGTAGGGGCCGAAGGAGTAGTTTATGAATCTGTAGCTTAGGTTGACAAGCCTTCTTAACTGCATGGCGTAGACAAGCTTATGTAGTGTTAACCTGCCGCTCACCTCGCCATAACGGGCTATTATTTGAAGTAGCTTAAGCGGTTCGGGCGTGCTCTCCCTCAACCTACCACCGTTAATGTTGTCTTGGAGGCGACAGCATAAAAGGCAGGACCTACATAAACCTAATGGGCTTTCTTAATACCGCGGTATTACCGCGGCTTTCTGGTAAGAACATATAAGGTGGAAATATCCTTTACTAGGCGGGGTAGGGTATTGGCATATCAGATAAGTAAGAGGCAATGGGCGTTCTCAATAGCCTACGGCCAAGGCATGATAACGCTCCTAACAGTTCTCAACGTATTCTACCCCCAGTACCTTAGGTATACCTTCATAATATTCATCATCGGTATGGTAGTATTCACAGCAATAATGATGAAGTCCCAGCTAAAGCACATAACCAGTAAGGCAGCTAAGGAGATTAAGCAGGGGAGGAGGCTCTATAAGAGCAACCCCAGCGAGATAAGGCAGCTTCAAGCGCTGGACAGGAAGCTGGTGTCGGAGCTTAAGCCCATGATGAAGTCCGCAGGCATAAGCTTCCTAAGCATGATAGTGGTCTTCATATGGTACCCCATATACTTCAGGTACGCTAACGCCGTAGCGTCCTCGCACGTCGACCTACCCGTCAGGATAGCTGTGTTCCTAGCCGGGTATGAGATACCTTACGTAGCCATAACGCTGCTGAACCTATGGTCTAGGAAGATGGTGACGAACGTGGTTCAGGTTATCAACAGTTACGAGGTCTACAACACCGGAGTGCTTGGGATGGGTCTGGCCATTAAGTTCCCGATGTGCGAGGATGAGGAAGGATCTAAGTATGAGGTTGTGTACAACCCCTCAAGGAAGTTCATAGAGTTCGTCTTGAGGAGGGGGAAGACTACGGTAAGGTATAGGCTCTACTGCAAATCCTGCGATAGGCTGGCGGACATTATAAAGAGGTACGGCAAGCCAAAGAAGTTTATCGTCGTTAGGGAAGGGTGAGGCATTGGGAGGGAGGAACCTCCTAGCATACGTAGCCATAGCTACGCTAATCCCATGCATAGCCGGTTCGGCCCTGCCTGCAGGCCAAACCCACGTTGCGGCGGTAGCGCCAAGCTCGCCGCCAATCATATTAGCAAGCAACGGCAGCCTCTACGAACTTGTGGTTAGGAACATGAGCACGTACTACGCGCTAATACATCAGAATAAGGTCATCCTCGCCGGCACAATCTCCGGCCACCCGGCACTCGCCATCTTAAGGATCCGTGGACGCAGCGCTTCAGGCAGAGTAGCGTTGCTTCCGAAGCTTGACGGCGCCCTCTTCTCAGCATATGTTGCGGGCACGCACGTGCTGTCCGTCGGGTACGTAGCTCTCAACGGGTCGTTCGGCGGTCTAATCCTAACGCTGTCGGGTAACGGCGCGAATGCGAGCACGTACGTATCGCCATACCCGATGTACTTCAGAGACGCTGTCATGGTCGGCGGCCGCATCGTTGCTGCAGCAGCAGTTGCTGTTGGGGGAGCGTACTATGCCGGGGTAGCCGTTATCAATGGGTCTGCAGGCGTGGTGGCATTCCTTAACCCCCGTGTGGTGGGGATTAAGGGATTCTCGGTTAAGGCGTTAGTCAGGGTCCGGCCGTGGGGGGTGCTGTGCTACGGCACCGCAGCCCTCAGGAGGGGGAGGCTGTACGTTATAGTGGCGGCCAAGTCTGGCGGGGTGCTTAAGACATTCAGACTTGCGGGTGTGGGCAAGGTATTCAACGTGATTCCATATCACCTCAGCGGCTTTGACGAGCTAGTGATTGAAGGCTACCCAGCATCATCAATTACGTTCCCAAGCCTTAGAGCGGCCGAGCTGCCGGTATCGACTAAGTACTTCCTAGTATCGCCTAACGGGTCGATAACCCCGCTAGACAGCAGTTTCAGGAAGCTCCCTAAGCTAGGGAGGGTGTTCAGCGTTAGGATGGTTCCCAGCAGCTTGAGCAGCGAATTCACCTCGGCATCCACTGTGGCTAAGGCCCGCAGGGCTTACGTGGTTGTCAGGATTGTTAACGCGTCCTTAATTCAAGTTAAACCTAAGCCCGCCAGCCCGCACCCCGCAGCTACGCACGCCTTGCGCGAGGGCAGCGTATCCCGGCCCGCGGTGACGCGCGTCCCCGCCAGCGGGTTTTCGAGAGCCTCCGCAATTAGGAGACTGAATTACGTCGAGCTTGGCGTGGGCTGCGCTTTAGTGCTTATCGCGTATTTGCTTAGAAAGCTCCTCTCGTGAAGGCTTATTTTAATGCTTAAATGTTAAGTAACTAGTTACCTGAAGAGCTGAGGGGTGAATTGCTTGGGTAGGTTGGCTGAGGCTATTAAGGCGCTTGCTGAGGGTAGGCCTGTATTCATACATGACTCCAGCTCCCGCGAGGATGAGGTTGATATGGTGTTCCACGCCAGCCTCATCACGGCGGATAAGGTTGCTGTGATGAGGCGTGAGGGAGGCGGCCTAATATGTTATGCAATGCCCCTTAACGTCGGGAGGGTGTTGGGGCTTAGGTACATGGATGAGATACTTAGTGAGGCGGGCTACGGTGAGCTAACGTCTAAGCGCCTAAGGTACGGCGACCCACCTAACTTCAGCTTATGGGTGAATCACCGCGCCGTAGTCACGGGCATTAGGGATTCGGACCGTGCTAGGACGATCCGCGAGTTAGACGCCGTTGTTGAGAAGGTTCTTGATGGGAGGGTTGAGGAGGCTGTAAGGAAGTTCAGGGAGGAGTTCGTGGCCCCGGGCCACGTTCCAGTACTTCTTGGCAGGGGGTTAAACGTGAGGCGCGGGCATACTGAGCTATCACTAGCTCTTGCTGAGATGGGCGGTTTAAGACCTAGCGTCGTGATTGTCGAGGTCCTCAGCGAGTCAGGGGCGGCTACCGTGGAGCAGGCGGAGAGGCTTGCACGCAGGTTCGACGGCGTGGTTATCGAGGGGGAGGACATTCTGAGGGCTTGGCAGTCCAGCGCGCGGACTTCACTTTAATACTTTTTATACGTGTAAAGTTCTTGGAGAGGCGAAATAATGCCTAAGCTAACGATTAACGTTCCCTATGAAGTGCTTGAGAAGGTAATGAAGGAGTTCCCGAACCTACCTCCCGAGGAGGCGATAAAGCAGTTCCTAATTGAGGCAGCTCTTAAGGGAAGGAGGCTTGAGGGCGGCGGTAAGCACGGTCTTGAGGCGTTTGCCGGCGCTAAGGTTGAGAGGGGTGTGAGCGTCGCTGCCGCGGTTAAGTGCGCGACTCCCGAGGACCTAGCTAGGTTTAGGAGGAGTATTGAGGACCTCCTAAACCCGACGACAGGCAAGATAGATGATATGAGGGGTAAGCTCGCCACGATTATAGAGTTGCTTGAAGGCATTGTTGAGAGGCTCCGCGAGGTTGACAGTAAGATCGATAGGGTGGCGGCCCAGCCCCCTCAGCCGGAGGCCCAGCCAGCGCAACAGCAACCCCCAAGACCGCCGCGCGTGGCGCATGCTGCTAGGGCTAAGGCGGAGGCGCAACAGCCTAGGAGGCGCAGGACCTCAGCTATAGAGATACTTAAGGAGCAGAAGATAATGTTTGAGAGCGACATTACGGGGAAGATCAAGAATAGGGATGCCTTCTTCGAGAGGTTGAGGAGGGATGGGGCCGTGGTTCTGGAGCTTGCTAGGCAGCGCGTAGCTATCGACCCGGACTACTGGAATGAGTTCGTTGAGAAGCTCAAGAGCTTGAACACGAATTCGGAGGCTGAGATGGAGAAGGTGCTGGGTAAGGTCGGCATGAGGTTACTGAAGGAGCTCATGCAGTCCACGCTTGCTTACTTCGACGCCACCACTAAGAAGTGGGAGCTCATACTCTAGCGTTTGCCTGAGTAGGTTTTACCCTTAGACACTGGTTAGGGGAGCCCGCTTATCGTGGGCGCCCTATCCCCAAACCTTAGGAAGCCCCACGGCATCGCCCTCGTGTTGTAGGCCCCCCAAGCATTGCCTTCAGAATCGATTATTATTAGGCCGGCATTATCGTTTCCGTAAACCTTACTTAACTCCTCGATAGCCTCCTCAGCCGCTCTCATTACCGATAAGCCGGACTCAACCTTCGACACGGCCTTAAGCGTGAGGAACGACTTAATTATCACCTCCCCCACACCTGTCGCAACCGCTGCAGCAGACCTGCTGGCGTAGAATCCCGCCCCAGGCACAGCGGAGTCGCCAACCCTTCCGGGGAATTTCATTATGACGCCGCCTGTGCTTACAGCGGCGGCCAGCCTACCCTCCTTATCCAGCGCTACCGCGCCGACCGTGTCTGCCGTGCTTACTATGCCTAACCTTAAGGCGAGCTCGTAGCTCTTCCTGAACCTCACCTTACCCTCCTTAGCTCTCCTCAATAGCTCCCTAAACCTCTTGAGAACCTCCTGGCTGGGGCCCGGGTGCTTCTCAAGCCCTAACCTCCTAGCGAGTTCGTCCCCGCCGCTACCAGCTATTATTACGTGGTCTGTGAGCTCCATAACCTTACGTGCTAGGAGGACCGGGTTCTTAGGGTAGGTGACTGAAGCGACCGCCCCTATGCTGCCGCTCCACCCGTCCATAACTCCCGCATCCATACTTACGCCGCCGGCCAGGTCCACGACCGAGCCTAGGCCGGCGTTAAACAATCCTGAATCCTCTAGGACCATAACTGACTTAACGACAGCGTCTACCGCAGACCCTCCCGAGGCTATAGCCCTTATGCCAGCCTTCAGAGCATCGCTTATGGCGTTGATAACGTCGTCGACCTTAAGGTACTTCCAAGTGCCTGCCCCGACGTGAACAGCGATAACCGGTCTCAAGACCTATCACCTGGCTGGGTGAGGAGGCTGAACCACACTATAAATATAGCTAGGTAAGCCTAATAAGAGTGTCAGCCCGCCTAAGGCTGGGGTATGAGCCAGAGCTCGGCCGTCCCCGTCGACCTGGCCAGTATTAGGACGTCGTTATAGTATTCTAGCCTATCCCCGTAGCCGAGCGGTGGTGGGAGTCCGTAGACGCTTAGATGCGTTACGGCGGCAGTGTTCGGATCCACCTGATATAGGCTTCCGCCCTCCAACATCAGCCATAAGTACCCCCCTCCGTAGGTCAGCCCAACGGCGGAGATTCCGGGCATGAAGTTAGTTGTGTTGTACGGAGGTATGAAGACCTTACCCGTGAACGGGTTGTACTCGACGAGCACTGCCTTATACGATGTTGAGTTCTCGAGGATTGTGTAGAACGTCTCCCCATAGTATGCTGACGCCGTGTACGTTGTTGAGACCCTCAACCCGAGCGCCCCCAAGTCCCTCCGGCTGATGGCACCGCTCGTCAGGTTGTACACGTATATGGTGTTATTACCTACGCCGGGCATCACAACCAGCAGGGACCTGCCTGACGTTGTGTTGGCCACTACTTCAGCACGCACTCCGGATCCAGTAGCCCTCAAGGATGCTGTGACTAGGTCCCAGGCGCTGGGGTTTGTTAGGCTGACGTTGTAGACTCCGCTGGCGTTAACCAGTATTAGGGAGTAGGTTACGTAGTTGTCGTAGGCTATGTCCGCTGAGCCGTTGAATATTGTATGCGCGTTTATGGTTTCCCAGTAGGTGAAGGTAACGCTCCCGGGTGAAGCGCTTGAGATCCTGTAGACGTCTATGTAGTTAGTCCCGCCCTCACCAACTATAAGGACGGGCGACTCGCTCAGCACCAGAACCTCCGGGAAGGCGTTGAGCTCGTCGACGCTTAGGTTGAATGGTGAGTTATCAGCGGCAACTATCTTGAGTACCGCCGTGTCGTTAGTCTGATTTATGAGCTGCGCCGTTAAGCCGGTCACGTTCTTATCTATACCGCCTAACGACGACGCCATCTCCTCGAATCCCCCTAGTAGCCAGTTGTAGGCGTACACCGTTATCGATGTTGTGCTTAGGTTAGACTGCGCCCTAACGCCAACACCTACGGAGAGTAGCTTCAGTATTCCGGCTAGGTTCGCTACGGAAGTATCCTTGAGTGTCACAAC
>JAMOVB010000086.1 GCA_027061705.1 Desulfurococcales archaeon | reverse complement strand
GGCGGTGACCTGATGAGAACTCTCTCCAAGGCTGCTGAGGACCTCAGTAGGGCGTTAAGGGATGCGGGGATCTCCACCGCCGAAGCTAGGGTGTACTTCCGCACAGTCCCAGTCGTTACTGAGGAATGCGTACGTGTTGCGCTAAGCGGGGGCGGGTCAGTACCCATAACTAAGTTCGGCCCCTCGATAATAGGGTCGCTTCCAAAATACATGGTTGTTCTGAGGGTATACTCGCTGCCGAGGAGGGCGGAGTTCGTTAGGAGGCTAGCTGTGGACCTCCTTAACCATTACGAAGGCATCTGAGCCGTCCGGATAGTACCTACGCTTAACCCCGACCATCCTATACCCGAACTTCCTGTAGAGCCTGAGCCCCTCCCTATTATTCTGCGAGACCTCCAGATAGATCCTCTGAACGCCGTCCTCTATAAACGCATCCTCCAGGGCCTTAAGTAGCGCTGACCCGATCCCCCTCCCCCTGTAGTTGGGGAGCACAGCTATCGACATGATGTGCCCGGACCCGTCCGACTCCCTAACACCTGCGACATACCCGACCACCCGTCCGCCGCACTCGGCGACTAGGAAGTACCTTGGGAAGAGTATGAGGAAGCTGACGAACGCCTCCATAGGGTAGGGGTATGGGAAGGACTTAACCTCTATTAAGTATATGTCCCTCAAGTCACTCCTCCTAGCCCTCCTAACAACACACTCTTCGGAACTCACCCCACCGCACCAAGCAGATTAAGGGTTTGAGGAGGGTTAATTCCTTAACCCGCCTACTGCCGACTACGTGTCCAGAGCTCCATAACCTCATCCCTGCAGTAAGGTTCTCTAAACACCTCCTCGCTGCCGTCGGGCCTAACTAGCTTGAGGAGGTAGTCTCTCTTCTCGATAACCTCGCCAATAACCGCGACTGGAACACCAACATCATCAAGAACCTCCAGGGCCTTATCAACGGATTCTCTTGGTATGGTGGCTAGGAGTGAGCCGGATGAAAGCATTCTCAGCGGGTCAACACCGAGGGCACCCGCAACCTCCCTCGTAGACCTGCTGACGGGTATCCTCTCAGCATACGCAACTATGGAGGTTCCGGACGCATACGCTATTTCAGTTAGGCCCGCTACCAACCCGCCTTCGGTTGGGTCGTGCATCGAGCTTGCCAGCCCCTCCCTAGCCAGGGCTAGGGCCTCCGGAACCACGCTCACTAACCTAATCTTCCCAGCAGCCTCCCTAATTAAATCCTCGCAGAGCCCGGCAGCGCGGAGAGCGTCGGCGAAGTCAGTCGCAAGTATGGACGCGCCCTCAATCCCGGCCTCCTTAGTCATTAAAACCACGTCGCCTGGGGTCGCCCCAGACGTCCTAACCACGCTCCCCTCGTGCGTCAGCCCGAATGCCGTGGTTACGACTGCAGGCCTCCTAACGAGGTCCGTGATTTCCGTGTGCCCGCCCACTATGAAGCCGCCTAACTCCCTTAAGGCCTCGGAAGCCCCCTGAAATTATGTTATCTAGTACGGAATCAACATCGCTGCCCGGCGGGAGAAGCACCGTCATGAGGAAGTACTTCGGTTCAGCGCCGGTTACCGCCACATCATTCGCGGGAACGTGTATCGAGAGCATACCTAAGTTCCTCAACGCCCCTGAAATGGGGTCGGGATGCGCCACTAGGACGCGGCCGCACCCAACCCTAATGACGGCCGCGTCCTCACCGTACGCGGGACCTACGAGAACTTCACTACTGCCTAGCCCCGCACCCAACCTACTCAGTAACCTCTCCAACCTCCTTCTTTCTAGCTTGGCCATGGGTCCCCCTCCCAGCGAGTGAGAGAGTGCTTATGGACTCCCTAACAGCCCTTATAACCACCTCAGGATTTACCACGTCATGCTTCACTAGAACCCTTCTCAACGCACGCACGTGCTCCCCAGTTATTGGGTTCACGCCTTCCTTGATGGCTAGGGACCAGCTGATTAAGGTTCCGCCGCAGGCCCATGCAGGCCATTTGACTAGCCTACTCTTGAGAACTCTGACCATCTCCTCAAGCTTTGGCGTGACGTTCTTCGGTAGCGCTCCATGGTATAGCTTAGAGACGAAGTTATTCACACCTACCCTAACCCTATAGAGCGTGTAGGGCACGAACTCCTTAGCGCTCTTCAGACCTAGGACTCTAGCGTCAAAGTATAGCGGCGTGTTAAGTTCTAGCGAAACGCGTGCTGAAAGCATTGAAGCAATGACGCTGACTATCTTGAAGACCCGCCCTGAATA
>JAMOVB010000085.1 GCA_027061705.1 Desulfurococcales archaeon | reverse complement strand
GGATGATGTAATATGGTGCCGCAGTAATTGCTGCCCTTATTATAAGTTGATACCTCGGTAATACTATCATTAGGTGTGCAGGCATGTCGGTATCCTCTATAAGAAGGTCTGGGGCAGGCAGTGTCGCCGACTCCCTAGCGTGGGGTCACCCGGCCGGCTCCACGTGGATTAATAACCTAATAGATAAGGCTGTGAGAGCAATTTCAGCCTCGTACGTGCTTAATGCCTTAGGATTCAAGGCATGCGCCCGCTCAATACTTGTTGAGGCATCCCCCACGCTCACAAGTCTCATCACGTACCTAAGTACGGGTCGCTACATCAACGGCCTTGCCAGCGAGCTAGACAGCCTCCTACCTCCGGACGCCCTCCTCAGCATAAGCGATGACGAGCTTCAAGAGCTTCTAGAGGCGGCATCACTTCTTAGGCATCCGGCATTAGATCCTCACGTTAAGAGCGTCGCCGTCGATAGAGTAAAGCACTTGTTAAGGAAGGTGTTCGGAGGTAGGGTTGAGGGGCGCGTGCTGAGGAGGGTTATTGAGGAGGGCGGTGCTGAGGAAGTAACTCAGGCAGTCTCCACCTTACTTGCTGTCATGCTTAATAAGATGGAGGGGTGATTGTTAGGGTGAGTCTTAGGATGTCGCGACTGGATGTGCTGGCTGAGAGGCTGATAGAGTTTGTGGCCAGAGGCGCGTCAGGCATACCGATAGACAGGCATAAGCTTCAAGCAATAACCGGGCCTACGATACTCCCAGTAGTCATGGCTTCAATTGAAGCCGTGGCGCAGGACGCCAGAAGCGTTAGAAGAGGCCTACTGTTCTGCGGCATATGCGGTAAGGGTCCCTACACAAAGCGGGGAATGTACCTGCATCTCGTTAGGGTTCATAGGTACGAGCTTAAGATGATGATACTGGAGGAGCTGCAGGATAGGGTTAGGGAGGTTGAACTTTAAGTAGCGCCACGGTCATCAGGGATAGTTTCGATCACCAATCACCATTGGAGTCACAAATCATCCCGTGAGAGAAGATTAATCGCGGTTTAAAAACGTAGTTCTAAGCGATTGGGTGTGAGTGAGGAAGAATCACGTAGAGATTATGGGGTGGTAGCCGGGCGGGGATTCGAACCCCGGTCACGGGGGGTCTCCCCGTGCGGCCACGGGCCAGATTCGGGCCGCCCACCGCCAAGGTATTCTGAATTAACTCCCTTTTTAACTTTGCCTTGTGTAAGCAAAGGGAAGTAGCGTTATAAGCGACTGGTTTTCACGTTGACGGTTCCAAAGAACTCGGGAGAGCGGGTGTGAGGCGGTGGGCGGTGCCCCGCATCCTTGGCCGCTAGACGACCCGGCTCCACCACTAATCTGCTTTGGGGGTATTTTAAGGTTAGTGCTCTCAAAATCGTTAGCTTGTTGGTATGGGTGTTACTTCTAATTTTAATACTGCCGTATGAGCTAGCTTTACTTTCCTCTTAAGATCGCTTAGGTTTGGATGCTGGTTAGTCAGTGATGGCTGTGAAATCTATTTGGTTAAGCAGTACGCGTTGCTGTTAAGGAGCATGCATTTGCTTAGGGGATGGTGCCGCCGCGGGGATTCGAACCCCGGACCTCCGGATCTCCCAGGGCGGGCCGTATGAGTCCGGCGCTCCACCAGGCTGAGCTACGGCGGCACCACCAGAGACTACATTATTACCCCTTATTATAAAGTTTAATTCCTGCACGGTGCTACTGTCGCATTATCTAACCTAATCCTAGTTGCGGGTTAGGTGGGTGGTTAAGAAGATTGTTGGGTATGGGATTATGTTTAGGCGGGACCCCAACTTGGGGGAGGCTGCGAGGCCTCGCGGACCCCACTGCCTCCCCCAACGCGGCAGGCTTAACTTCCGGGATCTGACGAGTCCGGGTGTTTCCCTGCCGCTATGGTCGGGGCCGCCACTCATTATTGGTTGGTGGGGGTTATTAGGCTTTTCTGGTAAATCTCTTTAATCACTGATTACGAAGCTGTGGACGTTCTCGGAGAACGCGTTGCTGAGCACTATCTTAAGTAGGTCCTCCGAGTATATCGCGTAGCCGTACCTCAGGTTCACCAGCTTTAGCGCCCCACCTGGTAAGGGTGCCTCAACACTTACTAGGATCTCCTCCAGCGGCTCACCCCTACCGACTACCGCCCTTAATAACTTGAATGCGCGGTCGTAGCCTCCTCTTAAACTTACCCACCTTCCCCTAACCCTTACTTTAACCTTACCTGTGATTGAGGGATTAGGGTTCAGGCAGTCGCTGAACTTCTCTATAAGTATGTCTAGCGACTCCCGAGCTACGTACACCTTGCCTAGGGGTGTGTAGATATAGATTACGTCGCCATGCCTTACTAAGGCCCTTAAAGCGTCTTTAGCGTCCTTTAAGCTCATTTCAAACGCCTCAGCAACCCAGGCGACCGGCATTGCCTCCTTGGCGAGGGCCTCAAGTATCCTCGCCCTCCTGCTCCTTCTCCATAAATACTCTATAGCCTCCCTATCCAACGGTATGTCTACCCCCGCCCTCTTAGCCGACTCGAGAGCGTCTACGAAGCTGTCGGTATCCACAGTCTCCGGTGTCACTATGTAGACCACGAACTTCGGCGGGCCGGTTGCCCGGCCTGAGGCGGCGCGTAGTATCCTGCCGTGACGCTGTATGAATCTTAGGGGGCTTGAGGTGTTGCTCCATATTATGAGGAGGTCGCATTCGGGGAGATCCAAGCCTTCTTCGCCAGCGCTCGTTGAGACTATCACCTTAACGTCTAGCGCTTTAATCCTCCTTAATACATCTCGGAGCTTGCTACCAAGGTGTGTCTTACCGCACAGTAGCTGGGTTCTGTAGAACCTGCCTACCTTACCCGCAACGTACTTTGCTACCGCTACCCTATCTATGAATACCAACGCCTTCCCGAAACCTTCATGGTCCCTTAAAGCCCTTTCAAGAGCTTCGAGCTTATGGGCAGGCCTGACCCCCTCGGCATGCGCCGCCCACGGCAGTCGCTCACCTATGACTCTAGCTAGGAGGGTTGCCTTACGCAGGCTTTCCTGAAGGGCTACGTAACCGTCGCGTACGAACCACCTTATCGCCATACCGACTAACGCCCTTAACCTGCCTGAGACGGTCTCCCTGACTTTCTCAAGGTTTAGTAGGAGGTTCCGCTCGCTCTCATTTAACTCGGATTCGTACACCTCGCCAATCCATCTGGGTACGTAGGGCCTTACATCCGGATCGCTCCAGCTCCATACCCTAACCTCCCCTATGAACCTCTTGATCTCCGCCACCCTGCCCCGAGGTATGTAGGCCGTAAGGCCCAGCCTATACTGAAGAACGTCGTCCAGCTCGCGCATAAGCTTCAGGTAGGCGTCCTCCCCCGTCGTATGGTGGCATTCGTCGATAACGACTGCGTTAAAGCCCAGCCTCCGTATGCGCTCCACCTCTGAGAGCGCTGACTCAGGCGTCGCAACTACCACTGAAGCCCTTCTTAGCCTGCCCTCCCTAACCTGCTTTGGATAGCCCCCATGAACGGGTGCAGCACGCAACCTAGAGACGCGGTTGAAGTACCTAGCAACCTGCTCAACAAGTATGCGTGTTGGTTCAAGAACCAGTACCTTTTTGGACTTGCCCGACTTCAGTAGCTCCTCGACCCACATCACAGCTATTAACGTTTTGCCGGCTCCCGTAGGCATGCTAACGACAGCGCGTTTCCTAGCGAGCGCCCACCTAAGAGCATCTAACTGATACTTCCTAGGCTTCAGCCCGGTAGTACCCACCGCCGTACCTCACCCACTCCGCGTAGGCCAGCGTCAGCGTTGGGCTGTTGCCGCGGCGTCAGAGGTGAGGCGCTACGCGCTTCATTATCTCAGCGTAGAGTGTTATTGAGTCCTCGTACTTCGTCTCAGGTATTCCGGTGTATATTAGGTGCATGCGTAGAGGCAGTGACTTGCCACGCACTTCCTTAACCATGAATCTCGCTAACGCCTCTGCGAGCGGGCCTATGCTCGGGTACCCCTTCCCTAGCGGGACCCTCTTCTTCAGTAGGCGCCTGCCGAAGTATATTCCGGTAACCTGCGAGAACCTTAGGCTTAGGTAGCCCTTGCTTAGCGGGAGAGCCTTTCTAAGGACGTTGCTCCAGAAGCTCACATCCGCCTGCGCGTCGGCCTTATGGAAGTTTCCATGTTCGTCTATTCCGAAGGCGTACATGAATACGTTCTCAAGCTGTACCGAGACTATGACCTTATCACTGCCTACGGACTCTATTATTGCCCTTATTTCGTCGAAGCTCCCCAGCTGCCTTCTGGTGTAGGTTGTTTCTAGGGAAACGTATATCCCCTCAGGAGCGTCCTTAAGGAGCTCCTTAATGAACTCGGCAGCCGCCTCAATATCCCTGTCGCCGCCGAATGCCTTCCACCCAAGATGCAGGTTAAACACTTGGGCGCCGGCTAGGGCAGCGCTTCTTAAGGCATGCTTCATAGCCTTAAGCACCCTACCTCTGACCTCCTTGCTAAACGTCACTACGTTGTAGTACGGGGCGTGAGCGGTTATGGTTGTGAAGGACTTCTCAGCTAACTCCCGGTAGCTCTTGAAGTACTCCTCTGTCCTACCCTTCCTCGAGAATTCGGCAGGAGGCAGTTCAGTGAGCTTCATTCCGAGAGTGGCTGCCTTACTTAAGGTGTTTAACGAGTTATACGTTCCCCAATCGAAGAGAAGCATTACACCACCGCTTCTAATTTTGAATCAAGTAGTAATAAAGTCATTGTTGAGTACCCACGGCTAGACCTTCTCAGGTATTTCCTCGACGTATATAGCGCTAACTATGAGCTTCCCCCCACACTTAGGGCACTGCCCCTCCTCCTTACCTACGAAGTCGCCTTCCTTGAAGTCACGGCTTTGCTCGTGGTCACAACTACTGCATTTAATCACTGTAATCGTTCTCTTTAACTTCACGGGCTCCTGCCTAGACTTCAGCGCCGTTACAACCATATAGGATATTATGAACGCCATTATAGCGAGGAAAACTATGGTCATTACGTCCGGCGCCACCGTATCTCACCTCACGCTATCCCCACGGTATTCCCTATACCTACGACTATTACTGAGCCGCTCTCCGGGACCTTGTCCCTTATCACCTTCTTAACTATCTCAACAGCCTTCTTAACGCCCTCCAATACCTGCTTAGTCATGGAGTTTATGGCCTCCTCATTAGACATCTTTATGACTACAGCATCCAACGGTATCCCATACCTGGATGCTGCCCTCTCTATCGCTATCTTCTCGGGACCTGGGTCCCCTATCGCTGCGCCGACGCCGTACGCCACCTCACCCGTCTTCTCGCTTTCTAGCTTAAGAGCAGCGTCAACCGTTATTATCCTCGATACCGACCCGCCTAGCATGTTTACCAGCTTCTCAACAGCCTCGCCGGGCCACCCAACCGTCGAGCCAGGGCCTTCCGCCTTGATTATATAGACCTTCCTTCCATCTAGGCTTGTTTCATAGTATATTGTCTCCTTAGCTATTCTAACCGGTTTCGCATCACCTTTCAGGTAGAAGGCTACTAGCGGGCCGGCACCGTCGCCTATCGGCATTCCAGCCATGAACGCATCCATAGCGTCATCGTAGGCCTTAGCTAGCTTAACGACCTGCTGTAGCTCCAGCGCCAGCTGCATCATAAGTATCCAGTTGTTGTACTTAACACCTAGCTGGAAGTAGTGCTTTACTATCTTGTTGATTAGCGTGAGCACCGACGATATCTCGAGAAGCACCTCAGCGTTCTGCCTCTGAACCAGTGAGGCGTTCGGTATGTTCTCCTCAACATACCTTCTTATCGACTCGTCACGGTTCCTTATGAGGTGTCTGAGCCTCTTTATAATGTCAGTGGGCTCTATATTCACTGGCGAGATTAGGAAGAAGTTATCAACAAAGCCTTCTAAAACTTTCCTCGGGTTCTCAACATTGAGCCTGTTAAGATACTTTATGACCTTCCTCCTACCCTCGTCCTCAATTTCGGTAAGCTGTATTATCTTCTTCCTAATGTAGGAGGAGTACCTCCATAGCTGCATTTTCTGCGGTATGTCTGTGAAGTTAAGTAAGAAGGAACCCAGTATGAGTATCACGAGCAGCGTTGAGGCCCAGTCATTACTTCCGTCCATAGGCGGGCACCAGTACTCCCGTTATCCTCAATGCTTTACCCCTACATCTTTTTAAAGGATTTACCTTCACCTAACCGTTGCTTAATTCGGGGTTTGTCGTCACGTAGACCCTGTCCTTAGTTATGAATACCGTCTCCTCAAACTGGGCGACATACCCCTCAATTATTTCGACGAGTACGGGGTATTCGTTCAGGTATCCTTTACGGGCTAGCGAGTGTAGCGCCGTCCTTAACTCCTTCAGCCCTATGCCTAGGTCGGTTAACCATCTCTCGCAGAACGGTACCTACTCACCACGGCTTTTAACACCCTATCCTCAACATCGTTGAGGGCCTTACCCTTAACCTTCCTTAGCGAGTATATTTGAATACTTGACCTTAGGTCACGGACTATGCCCTTCCCGTCGGTGGCGAAGGGCTCTATAGCGTATGCCCTATTCTGCTTGAACCTCCCTAACGAGATCGGGTCGTTGAAGTTCGGCACGGACTCGCCGCTATGTATCATGAACCTGCCTAAGCTATGGCCTGTTAAGTTCTTAATGACTTTAAATCCCGACCTCCTTATAACAAGCTCTATCGCCTTACCCACATCCCTAAACTTGACGCCAGCACCCACGCGCTTAAGCCCCTTCAGTAACGCGTTGCGTGAGGCCTCGGCCAGAGGTATGTAGTAGTCGTCGAAAACAAGCGTTAATGCTGTGTCGGCTATGTAGCCGTCTATATGGACGCCTATGTCGACCTTAACAACGGACTCGTCCGGAATGACCTCATCGTCGTCGGCGTAGGGGGTTCTGTGCGCCGCGATGAAGTTTATTGAGAGGTTTACCGGGAAGGCGGGCTCGCCGCCAAGCTCACGTATCCTCCTCTCTATGGTTGTTGCTGCGTCAAGCAACTTCACGCCCGGCTTGACTATTGAGGGAACCTCCTTCTTAACCCTGTACGCTATGTCGCCGGCCTTAAGGTACTTTCTCAGAACCTCCTCTGTCTCCTCAAGCCCGCGCGAGTCCACAAGCCGCACCTGATTATTGAATTTAAGGAGGTTAAAAATAAAGGTAGGCCTCCTTAATGCTTTTGAGGCGCTCGTTAAAGTATGTTCTTGGTGAGCGGAAATGCCGGTTAAGGTTAAGTGGTTCGGGCATTCGGCATTTGCCGTAAGCATAGGTGGTAAGGTATTCCTCGTTGACCCGTGGCTGAAGAACCCTAAGTCCCCCGTTAAGGACCTGAATCTCGGGTTCGAGCCCGACTACATAATCGTTACACACGACCACGGCGACCATATTGGAGACACTATAGAGCTGCTTAAGAAGTACCCCAGAGCTAAGGCCGTAGCGATATTTGAGATAGCTAGCAAGATAGCGGAGGAGTTAGGAGACCCTAACAGGGTTGTGGACGGGAACATAGGCGGACCTATAAGGTTGGGAGGCGGGTACTTCGTCGTGCTGACAACCGCGACGCACTCAAGCATAACAGGAACGCCTACCGGAGCCGTATTCGGTAGGGAGGGAGAGACCGTATACCATGCTGGCGACACTGGATTAACTAGTGATATGAGGCTCATTGGCGAGCTCTACAAGCCCGTAGCGGCCCTCCTACCCATAGGCGGCCACTACACGATGGGGCCTAGGGAGGCGGCTAAGGCTGCAGAGCTGATTAAGCCCAAGTACGCAATACCGATGCATTACGGCACCTTCCCAGTACTCTGGGGAGATCCCGAAGAGTTTAAGAGCGAGGTTGCTAGGTTAGCGCCTGAGGTTAAGGTCGTCATTCTGAAGCCTGGCGAGGAGGTAGAGCTTGAGTAACCTTCTCCAGGGCTGGACTCGTTTTTAAAGTAACAACCACTACGTATGGGGCGTCAGCCCTGCGTGGGTCTATCACCACGTCAATCCTTTCGAGTCTCATCACCCGCCCGCGATGAATTTTACCGTGGGACTGTATTGAATCGGGGCTTTAAGGTTGAGGGTAGTTGTCTGCATAACCGGGGCTAGCGGAGTAATCTATGGCGTGCGCCTCGTTAAGGCGCTTCACGACCTGAAGCACGAGGTACTGACGTTGGTGAGTAGGGAGGCGCTTGAGGTGATGAGGTATGAATGCCTCTGTGTTGATCGGCTGATCGACATGCTTAGGAAGTGGTCCTCCGGGCTTTGGCTCGAGAATGAGCTCTCATCTCCTCTAACATCGTCCTCATTCCTAGTTGACGCTGTCGTCGTCGCGCCTTGTTCGCTAAAGACTCTCTCCGACATCGCCTCATCCAGACAGGGTGACTTAGTTAGTAGGGCGGCTTGCAACGCCCTCCGGATGAGGCGTAGGGTCGTCCTCCTCATTAGAGAGACCCCGCTCTCAACGCAGGATATACGCAACATGCTCTCGGCTTCCGAGGCAGGCGCCGTGATTATGCCTGCCGCACCCGCGTTCTACCAAGGTGTTAGGGGGGTTGAGGATATTGTTAACTTCATTGTTGGTAAGGTACTAGACGTGCTTGGAGTGCCGAATAATCTATACAGGAGGTGGGGTGCCGGGACACTCACTCGAGAAACTCTTCCCTGCGCCCAACTTTTCTGCTCAGAAGGCTCCTAACCCTATCCGTAACCTCGTCCTTCTCAAGCTCCTTGAGGAATTCATCGCCGCTCTCCCTAAACTTAACGGCGAATGCGCACCTACCGTCTGGCAGGAGGGCCTTACGCTCGCAGTAGGAGAACTGGCACTTAGGCCCTAAGCATTGGTCGCCTATCCAGCGGCACATAGCTGCCTTCTGCACGTGGCCCTTAACAACCTTGTTAACGGTTACTAAGGCGTTCTTCGAGCACTTGAAGAACGGGCATAGGGGGTT
>JAMOVB010000084.1 GCA_027061705.1 Desulfurococcales archaeon | reverse complement strand
AACACCGCCAGGTTGTAGTACCCCTCCTCAAGCCCCTCCCTAACAGCGTACCTAGGGTACCCGGCCCCAGTGACCGCCGGGCAGAAGTGGGCGGCAACGCAGTTCGTCGGGTGCGGGTCAAGATACCACTCAACCAACCCCCTACCCCAGCCGGCAAGCGGCTCCAGCCTACCGCCCCTGCAAACCCAAGCACCGCAGTACCCGGCAGCACCCTCAACCCTAGGTATTAAACACTCATTAACACACAACCCACACCTAAGCCCCCCGGGGGCGGCAGGCCTAACTAAAGGCAGGCCGACCTCAGACCTAAACCTAAGCCTCAAACCAGCCCCTAAGACCCGCCGGGAGCCCGAACCCAAGTCGATCTTATTCTCGGGTGCTATGCGACCCACGTCAACGGCCCTTTTAATTAAGGTGCTGAGAAGTTAAAATAAAGCAATAGTACGGCAATGCATCCTCTCACAAGATTGCAACCCTACCACGTCACGGGTATGGCACCGAGTACTTCCTTAGGTCACTGTATGTTAATGTATCCTCTCCCACCTTCAGTATCTTTCTAGCTATATAGTACCTTGGATGCCCTAGGAAGGGGTACCGCGCCGAGTTGTATGGCGTCAGTTCCGGAATAAATACTTTGAGTACGTAACCCTCGGCCGAGGGTGGTGTGTGGTTTATGACTAATGGGTTAAGTCCTTTCTCCTTAATGATAGACTTAACTATGGACAGCCTACGTGACGTCCTTGTCGAACCCCCGTCAAGCTCAAGCTTATCCTTACTGAGCTCCGGACTCCTCGAGAAGAACTCCCTATATAGTCTCTCTAGGTTCTCAGGGTAACCGTAGTAGAATATTGTCTTGAATAGGTTGTCAGCCTCCTGTGGCGGGCTCTCCCTATCGATGTAGTATATGTCCGCATCACGCCCTCCTAATGCCTTTCTCCACTTATATATGGAGTACACGTATAGATATGCCTGTCCAACCTCGCCGAATGCTCTAGCTAGGGCTTCAGTAAAGCTCACACCTGCCCCGCACCCGGGGTAATAACTGAGTATCTTTCTTCTCTTATCTATAACATGTACAGAAACCACGTAAATACCGTCAACGTCAGTTCTCCATAGGTAGGTATGAGCTATTAAGCTTTTCGGAAGGGCGGCGTCGAGCCCAAGTATGTCAAGTATGTCCTCAAGCCCTATATTGATACGATAAGGTGGTATGTCGCTATGCCAGCCTATGTTTACGGAGTCTCTTTCTACGAACTCTATAAAGCCCTTGTAAATCGCTGTATGCCTACTTGTGGCATAGGATAGTCCTGCTGTAGATCCGTAGGCTATTAAGGGCTCATTAAATAACCTTCTATATCCAAAGACAGCGGCTTGGGCTGGGATTAGCACCTCACCGTTTTCGAAAGCCCTACGCGCTTTGACCCAGCCAAGCTTTAAGTCGGCTGTAAATCTCCTGAAAGGTATTCCTTCTTTATACTGCTCCTCTGCGAATAAGTGAAGCTTTCCTGGCCCTATAATCTCGTTCTCCTTAGAGAGTTGTGATGCTTTAGCGAAGACGTCAGCCCCGCGACCTATAGCTATCGGAAGTCCTCTTTCTAGAAACTCGCCGTAAAGCGATAGCAGAGCATTACGTATTTCAAATCCTTTACCCGAAGCAGGTATGAAGGGCAACTCACCTGTTGTGGCGTAAGACATGAACTCAACATCGGTGTGTACAGGGTTAGTAACGTAGATGGGTACGTCTGAATATGTCGGTATGGCTACATCATATTCTACCATGAGACCAACGTACCTGTTTAAGTTCTCAGAAACCCTAAGAAGGTCTAAGTACTCGTCGATCCTAATCAAGGCCCCCACCTCAGGGACTCGTCGCATAAGGGCGTTCTATAGACTCTCACAACGTCTATGAACACGTTCTTAAAGTCTATCAGAACGACCTTATCCATCAGAATACTCTCGTTAACTAGAGCCTTAGGCAGCAATAGCGTTGCGAACGAGGCTAGGAAGTCTAAGTAGGTCTTGGATATGTTATCTATGAGGCTAGGATACTCGATGTGGGTTAGTCTGTCTCTTACAACCCTAGCAATCCAGGAGAGGTTAGAGGTAAGTTGACGCTCGAAGCAACGGTACCCTGCCGAAGCCTTAGGCTTCATGTAAGGGCCTATAACCCCTATATCGAGCACCAGGTATACTGGCAGGTACTTAAGTCCCTCTCTCCTAGCCTTCTTTTCGAAGGAGCTCAGTAGTGAGGGTGACCAGAAGTCAAGTGCTAACACCATGAGATCGGGCTTACCTCCGTTCAGCGTCGCAGTTACGTTAAGCCCTATATTCTTCAGCTTCTCTCGAAGTATCTTAGCTATCTCGGAGTCTCCAATTACTGCTACGTGTTTGCCTGCCCAGCCGCTTTCGTCAAGTAACCCCGCCCTGCTCAACTCACTCAGTAGTTTCTCAGCCCTCTCTCCAAGTTGCCCGACCTCATTATTGCCCTCTCTCAGCTTTTTCAGTAGCGAATACGCCTCATCACACTCCCTCACGGTCTCGCACTCTATATACAGTGCATCCTCAGCTAAACCTATGGCTACTATTATTTCCTTAGGGGAGACCCGTATTGGAATACCCCGAAGCCTCATAGCTTTTTCACCACGGGTAGGATTATACTTCCAACACAGGCGAGGACTAATGACGGTACAAAAGCACAGCATACTATGTATAGCGGGTGCAGGCCTAATTTAACACTCCACGATGCTAGTTGTAGCGAGTAGTATGGGGGCAGTAGTTTAGCTAGCGACCTCATGAACGTGGGTAGCAGTTCTTGCGGTACGAAGTAACCACTTATGAAAGCCAGTATTAAGGGCACGCTAGGTCCTACCGCCTCAAGCGACCTGTGAATTTGTTCCACGTCCCTCGATAGTTTAACCAGTAGCGTTGCTATAATGCATGCCAGCCCATAGGCCAGAAGATAAGTTGAGAAGACAGCCAACCAGAAATATGGGTTAGAGAGTGCCTTACTAATGTCGGCGTTAAAGACTATACTCATCACTAGACCTATTACGAAAAGTGAAACTATGTAGGAGATTAGAGGCGCTGAGAACACCGTTGCCTTAAAGTATCTTGACCCCTTAGGCGATATCGCCATCAGCTTATTTATCTGCGTTCCGTAGAAACCGCCCACCTCACCGAGTACTGACGTCATGGAGTACATGGCGGTGAATAACGCCATTACTATGAAGGCCTCGGCAACCCCCGCCTGTGTGCCAACAATCTTAATCTTAGGCACTACATGTAGGGTCCAGCCAGTAGCCATTTCGTAGATTGTAGACATTACGGCCTGCGTCACTACGCCCCCTAGGATCTCAGACGTTGTGTAAACCGTAACCACTACGCTGTGATGCCCTACGTTACGCTTTAACGCTGAGGTGTTCGCTAACCCTCTACTTACGGTAACCACTGCAATGGGACGTGTACTGAGGCTGCTTAACAGCCTCTCCCGTACTAACGCTACGGGATTCGATGTCTTAGAAGCGTTTATCACATGCACGCTTAGTCCTAAGGACGTTAACACATTACGAAGCTGTGTCACTAACCCGTTATCTTGCGGGACGGCTAGATAGACGTCGCCTTTCAACTCAGGACTTCCTCTATAGACAGCCCCGTAGATTATGGAGAGGATTACCGGGAAGAGCAGTAGCCAGAATATGACGTGACGTATTCTGAACATTTCCTTAACGTGGTATAGAATTGCCTTCGCAACCCCATTCAACTCCCGTCACCCCCTACTATCCTCCTGTAGACGTCATCTAGCGTCGGGGACTCGAGGTAGAGCTCATCTATATGGGACTTATCGATATTCCTTACGACATCTAGGGCGTCGTTTGGATTCGGGAATTCGGCCTCGAAGGTCCTCTCCTCAACTTTCCTGAACCCCCTTAGGGTGATGTCTCCCTTAACCTTAATTATAACTCTCCACCTACCGCCGTACCTTGCTATTAGGTCGTAGGGCGTGCCAGTAACGGCTATCCTACCTTTATTTATTATGGCTAACCTGTCGGAGTACTTCGAAGCTATGCTCATTACGTGAGTTGAGAAGAGCACTGTCATTCCTTGACTCCTTGAGAGGTTCTTAATGAAGTCCATCACCTGAAGCCTTGCGTTCGGGTCGAGACCTGCCTCAGGCTCGTCTAATATTAAGAACTCCGGATTATGGAGTATTGCCGATAGTATCAACACCCTTCTTTTCTGCCCTGCTGACAGATCATTATAGAGTCTATTCCTAAGTTCGTAGAGCCCGAACTTATCTAAGGAGTTAAGTACCTCCCTCCTATCCGACCTCCCGCTCCAAAGTAACTGTGTGAGCTCAAGATTCTCGAGAACCGTCAGGTGGGAGTTAAGCTTCATTCCCTCTAGGACGAAGCCTATTCTCTGTGTTAAGCTACCTGGAAGCTTACCGTCCACCTTCTCACCGAACAGTGTGATGCTACCTGACTGGATAGTGCGGAGGCCGAGCACGGACTCTATTAAGGTCGTCTTCCCAGCCCCATTAGGGCCTACCACACAGAACATTTCCCCCCGCCTAATCTTAAGTGAAATCCCCCTTAGCGCGGCCACCCTCTCCTTACCACGCACGTAGTATTTCCAGACATTCTCTACTTCTAGCACGGTCTCCAGGGTCGCCACACCTCCTTAAATCTTAGGCCCTACGGGAATTATCAGGACAGGTATCTCATCTTCTTCTAAGTCTAGAATCTCCTTAACTCTCTCAACATTAAACCCCGCTACAAGAACCGAACACAGGTTCATTGCCGTCGACGCTAGATGCACGTGCTCAGCAACGCATCCCGCATCAACGAGGCATAACTTGTAGAATTTACATCCGTACTTCCAGATACCCCTCCTAAGCTTTGCCACTAGTATGAAGTACACTGGCGCGTTTCTAAGCTGGCCCTGAGCTATCGTATCAACTAGTGTGTGAGGGTAACAGTCCTCACAAAGGGTACTTAATTCATGCCTATCATAGTGGTAGTAGTAAAGTCCCGGACTCAGGTTATTCACACGTAGCGCGGCCACGTAAAGGTCGATACAGTGCAGGCCCCCTGTAGATGGAGTTGCTCTAAATGGATAATCTAACATTCCGTAAACACCATCCACTCTCAACGTAACGCCAGCAGCGCTGTAGAGTAGGGCACTCAGCTGCTCTAGATCTAATCTCCCTTCGGGATCGAACACCCTGCAACTCCTTCTGGATTTGATTGTAGACCATAGGCTAGTTTTAAGAGTCTCTGGCTTGGGCTTGGGTAACTCCTTACCCGCACCAAAGTCCTTAACTAACTTTATGTCTTTAGGCAGGCTTACACTGCGAATGAACTTAGTCTTCATACCACTGTCCTCAAGCTCCGAGTCTATTTTCAGTACACGCCTCAGTTCGTCAACTGACTCCATAGTGCATCACCCCTCAAGTTTAATAACATATGGTACTATAGTTGAGGGGTTTAACCAGTCTGGAACGGTATTGGATACCTCCACCGACTTAGACAGATTCTCCAACCCTCGCAGTAATCTCTCAAGATACCTACCTGCAGCTATAATACTGCGAAGGAGTAGAACACCTGTGGAGTCAAGCCCGCATACATCTATAATATTGATGTAGGGAATAATATATGTTCCCTCCACATCTAACTCCCGAAGCGGTACGTACTGGCAGTCTCCTTCCTTGCAGACAACGCTGTAGAGCATACCCTTAAACACTAAGGCTACTCCGAACATGCATTGGAAATCCTCATCCGCGCAGTATATTGATAGGGCATCCTTAGCTAGGCCTAGGGAGAGTTCCTCAGGAGCCTCTAACGTCTCCAAGTGAGCTCTATAGATCTCTCGCGAACGTAGACAACGATTAAGGCTCTTTCCAACCTCCTGCCGTAACGCTCCGGCGATGCTTAGCGAGAACGTCGAACATGGGGCATCCTTCAGAACGGCTAATCCATCACCCTCCCCCTCTAGGGGGGCCTTCATGTACGGGGATATCTTCCCAAGCATACCCATCGCCCTCACCTCCTAAACATTATCGGGTACAGAATGCACAAGTTTAGAGAAGTATGAGCTAGAAGGGGTGGTAACAGACCTCCGTAAGCAAACAGTAGGGTTAAGATAATATCGACCATTACCTTGGCAGGTCTTGCATAAAGAGGTATAGGCCTGAAGATCTGTATAAATAATATTGCCGCTAAGGCAGCAAATACCGTAGCTACCTTAAGGTACTGGCATAGCACAACGATCACCGCGCCCCTCACACACTCCTCGCCCAGGGCGTTCGAGATTAAGGGAATTAACGCCTTTAACCCCTTACCCCGATACGGGTTTTGAAGCTTCTCTACTTTCTCATATAAGCTTATATCCTGCGCTCCACGTAACGTGCGAAGGGCAAAATCAGTTATCCTCAGATCCGCTAAGCCCAGAAGAAAACCTAGAAGCGGAGAGATAACCAGCAGAATCAGCACATAACTGCAGGGTATTAATCTAAGCGGATTAAGTAAGAAGCCCATAACTCCTTCCGTTCCTCCGCGGAACCAAATTATAGCAAAGACCGAGGTTATTAGGGCTAAAAATCGTATTGAGTTCATTTTACGCTCACCTTAATTTTGCGACTCACTCCTCGCTATTTGAAAACTGAACTGGTAGCATTGAATATGCGTGGCAGTGACACCAGCAGCAACAGGCACAGCAAGCTATGACTATATCTGCTGGCACTCTCTTCAGGTCAGCCCGACTTACACTGACCCTTCTAACCTGCATACGGGCTCATCCCCTCCGCCTTTGCATTTTGGTGTCTTTCCGATAAAAATGTAACATTTTGTTACGATTAAATTTTACTTTTATCCAGCTGTTAAACTGTCATCTTAAAATATTGTATCTATGTATCTATCAAAGATGCAACTAAGGGTAGCCAAATAGACACGGTGGTAATGGCACGTTCAAGTACTTGAACGCCTCCGTTCTGGTCGTAGAGTTTTATGGTTCCGACGCTCTAGTTCCCGGTGATCCTGATTGGATGTGAGGGTGGTTTCAGCCGTGGCTGTTGCGGCGGCCGTGGTGCTCGGCCTCGCTGTGGGTTCCTACCTGCTTAAGCCTGCTTTAGGGCCGTACCCTAACTACGCGCCGCGGGTTAAGCTCGTGTACCTGTACCTGAGGGTGTACAACACCACCGTCCCGGTCGGGGGTAGGCCCGCTAACGTGACGCTCGCGTCGTTCATGGCTGTTGTGGAGCTCTGGAACACGCATAGGGGCACCTACCTACTCCCAACTAAGGTGGCTGTGCATATCCCCCAGCAGGCGTACTGCGGCGCCTCAGTATGCGGTGGGGGCGGCGTGAGGGTTGTTGAGAAGACCTCGACTTCGGCATCCATAATCGGTGAGGCGGTGGCGACAACAACTATAATCATAGGCAACGGCAGCGCCGCCGGCGGGGAGCGCCCGCCGAACGGAAGTATTGAGGTCGTTAAGTACTACCGTGGGAGCGGGTTCAGCTACGGGTACTCCAACGACATCCTGCTGGAGCGGGGGGTCACGCACATACCCTCGAACGTGGTGGGCGAGAACCTGCCCTACGGTTCGGCCGCATACGTCACGCTCTCATGCACCGTCCCCCTACCGCAGATATGGGCTAGGTCGTGGTTCAGCGGCAGGAACCCGTGGCTCCACGGGAGCTCCTGGGCCTTCGTAATCATAGTCGTTAACGGTAAGGCCTTAGGAGGTAACGCGGTGGTTAAGGGGACTTCGAACGCAGTACTGGTGCTTAAGGTTAGGCTGAAGCACTCCGGCAGCGAGTACTGGTACGGGTCGATACCCCCCTCAGTACTCATAGAGCCTTCCGAGGAGTTAGTGCCGGCAACACCTCCCCAAAGCCCTTAGGGGGAGGCGCCACGCGATGGGCGGTAGGGACGGGAGGCAGGCCCTCGAGGGAACGGCCCTCAAAGTGTACGCGTACATACTGCGCAACGGGCCTGCAGGGCCCCGCGACGTCGCCAGAGCGCTTGGGCTGAGCAGCCCGAGCCTAGCGTACTACCACCTAAAACGCCTTGAGGAGGAGGGCCTAGCCAGCAGACTGCCGGACGGGAGGTACGTGATAACGAGGCCGGCCAGCGTGGAGGGATACGTAACGATAGGGAAGTGGCTAATACCGAGGCTACTAACCTACTCAGCATTCTTCGCAGGACTCCTAGCTGTCGAAGCCCTGACAATCGCGCTGAGGCTTAAGGGGGGCGAGGGCATAGACCCGGAGCTAATAGCGCTCACACTAACCACGGCGCTCGCAACACTGCTCTTCGCACTAGAAGGCACGCTCCTGCTACGCAGGCGGTGAGGGAGCCCCCACATGCCTACGAAATAATTTTTCCACACCATTACTACTCCGTTACTCCGCCTCTACAGCGCCTACAGCGTAGCCCGCCTTCAGACCCTCGAGGGCGGGTATATGTCTGCATCGAAGTACATTAGCTTGAGCTGTACTCCATCATCACCTAAGAATGCCTTATACCTGCACACGTAGTTAGTTAGGAATACGTAGTAGTTGCTGTACACGTAGTAGTTCTTAACGTAGATCTCCACAACATTGCTTGATTTCTCACCGTCACCCCACCCGAACCCGGCGCTTACTGGGAAGTACTTGGCAAGCTTGCCCGCGTCAATCCCGGCTAGAGCTGATAGGAGGTCCACAACATCCACACCCATATCAACATCTCTCTCCTTATAGCTTTGGAACTGGTACCGCGCCTCGCCAGCGCCGCCCCCGCTATCGACTACCTCCGAATGCGCCGTCATTAACTTCCAGAACCTCTCCATCCCCCTACCGTCTCCCAGCGAGTCGTCGATAACGTATCCGTAGCCTGTCGACACCCACCTACCCCTAGAGTACTTGGCCGGTATGTCGATGAGCGTTATGTTGGCGGTGACGCCCGTTGGGCGGTAGCCGCTATCGCTGCAGGGGCTGCGCCCGCATACCGCCTCATACTTCCTGAACTCGTCGAGCGCGGCCGATGCCTTGAGGCCTATCGCCACGATCGCGTC
>JAMOVB010000083.1 GCA_027061705.1 Desulfurococcales archaeon | reverse complement strand
TAATGTCGAAGCCCCGTTCCTCCAACTTAGCCCTAGCCCTGCTCCTGAGCTCACCCTCATCGCCGCCCACGCACTCCGCGGCAAAGCCCACTAGCAGGCCCCTGAACTCGCGCCTAACGGCTAGCGAGATCTTCGGCGTGGGCTCCAGCCTAACGTCTAGGGGCTTGCCGGACCTTACCTTCCCCTTAAACCTGGTTGCGAATCTAAAGTCCAGAGGCGCCGCGGCCAGCACCACGGCATCATAGCGCCTAGACCTTAACTCCTTAAGGACGGCGTCACACATCTCCTCAGTAGTCTCGACAGTGACGTCCTTAACGTACAGGGGACTAGCTACTGACAGCGGTCCATGCACGAGCGTGACCTCCGCCCCCCTGTAGTGGGCGTCGCGCGCAATCTCAACACCCATCCTCCCAGAACTAGGGTTTGTTAGGAACCTAACCCTATCAAGCCACTCTCTAGTCGGGCCGGCCGTGACCAGTATCTTAAGCCCCCCTAAATCTCTCCCCCTGAGGGTTACTGACTCCACAGCGGCCACGACCTCCTCAACCGAGGGGTACTTCGCCTTCCCCTCAGCCACCCTCGGCCCCATAACCGTGGCTCCCCAACCTACTAATCTCCTAACGGCATCCCTAACCTGCGGGGAGGTCCACATACCGTAATGCATTGCCGGCACGATGACCAACGGCTTACCGAGCCCCATGACCTCCAGCGCCGTTAACGTAACCGCGTCATCGGCTAGGCCTGCAGCCAGCTTGCAGAGTGTGTTAGCGGTCGCGGGGGCCACCACCATCGAGGACGCCTCCCTCCCTAGCGAGACGTGCCCGACCTCACCCGCGAAGCGTGTGTAGGTTCTGGAGCCGGTTGCCCACTCGATGAGGGTCGGCGTGACTAGCTCGGCAGCCTCCTCAGTCATGAGCGGGTATATCCTAGCCCCCCTCCTTATGAGCTCCCTCATAACGTCTATGGACTTGTATATTGCGGCCGATGCTGTCAGCCCGAAGACCACCGCCCTCCCTTCTAGAACGCCGCCCTTAAGCCCCACGATCTCCTCTACCGGGTGGTACTTAGGTTCTTGAAGCACGGTATACGACCGAACTAAAATTAAATGAGCGACATATAAACTAATCAAGGTGCGGCGGTTGGAGAGGCGCGAGAAGAAGCAACCAGCCTTAATTAGGGAGGCTAGGGAGGAGGATCTCCCAGATATCGTGAGGATAAACTTAGAGACCCTGCCTGAGCACTACCCCGATTACTTCTGGCGCGACCACCTAAGGCTCTGGGGGCGTGCCTTCCTAGTTGCCGAGGTGGACGGGAGGATAGTGGGGTACATAATGACTAGGGTTGATAGGGGCTTAGGCTACCTGCAGTGGAGGCCCTTCAAGAAGCTCGGCCATATAGTGAGCATAGCTGTCCTACCTGAGTACAGGAGGAGGGGGATAGGCACGGCCCTCATGGTTGAGGCCATGAGGAGGCTTAAGGAAATATACGGCGCTAGTGAGGCGTACCTCGAGGTTAGGGTAAGTAACGACGCCGCAATAAGGCTCTACGAGAAGCTAGGATTCAAGAAGGTTAGAAGGCTGCGTAAGTACTACCTCGACGGAGAGGATGCTTGGCTTATGGCTAAGAAACTCTGACGAGCCGGCACCTGATCAGCTTCTCGCTAAACTCGAGCAGCACGACGCTGCCCGGCTTGAAAGCCAGCACGGTCGCGCCCCTAACCGCGCAGACCTCACTAACGCGCCCTCTACATAGCACCACCTCGGGCTTAACCTCCTCTATAAATTCAGCAAGCTCGACGAGCCCTCCCCTAACGCCGAGGCAGGCTATCAGGTCGCCGCACCCGTGGGGCGGGTGGTAGGAGATTATCATGTCAGGGCCTCCCCTACCGTACCTCCTCATTAGCAGCTCCATGCTCTGGTGAGGGTCTAGCCCGCTGACAAACCACACACGCCGCCCGCCTACGACCTCCTCCCTACCGTCAAGCAGTCTGCCCGAGGATCTGGCGTCCTTAGTTATTATGATGTCGTCCTCGACGCCGCTGAGGAAGTGCGGGTTCGGGACGCCGAGGCTTAAGTACTTGCGCGGGCTTAACCCAACATTACCTATTACTATGGTGAGCTCGCTCCCAATATCTCTCAACAGCCTCGCAAGGTGGACTATGTCGCTGGTCGCGCGGGCCTCCGGACTAACGACTATACCGACCTTCAATTGACACACCAACCAAGTAGAGTGCTACTGCAGCCGCTAAAACGTCTGAAACCGACCCTGGATTAACGTCATGAGTTCTTAAAAACCGTGACGCCCTACCCCACGCAGGGCTCGACGGGGTTAAGCCCCTAGCCAAGCTCCTCACTAGCTCCGCTGTCGGCAGGCCCCAGGACCTAACGACCAGCGTGTCTAGAACCTCAGAGAGTAGGCGAGTATGGGTTACCAGCACAGCGTTGAGTAAGTCCTCAGCTTTAGGGAGGGCTCCTGCCGGCGCGGGTCGCAGGCGGCGCTTAAGCTCGGCTAAGGCCAGCCTAGTCAGTTTAAAGCCTCTAGTGATCTCGGCGGAGTTTAGATCGTAGTATGAGGAGTTGCTTAGGACCTCCCAAACGCTGGCCCCGCAGACCTTCCCAGCGCATGACGTTACGTCGGGAACCCTACCGATGAAGGAGCGGAGGGATCTGCAGCCGCAGGCCCTAAGTATGGCGTCGTACAGCGTTCCACAGTCCTCAGTCTCTAGGTAGGGTTTAACGACTTCACTGCATTCAGCAGCAACGTCCTCCACTCCGCCAAAGCATTCGGCACGACCTAACCTAATGCCTAGAGCGTAGGATAGTGGCACGGCTAGCATGAGGTACCCTAACACGGTGTTAGTGCCTACGAGTCTGTTTTCGACGGTAGCTCTAACGCCCTTAAGTACTAGCTCCCCAAACCTTAGTGGGCGGCCCGCGACGCCGTCCCTCACCGCCTCACGTATGGGGGCGGCGATCGATACAGGCGTCAACACGTAATCCAGCAACCCTAGATCCTTAACGCCCTCCAACCAGCTTACGGTGCTTAGCTTGCCTGGGGCTAAGGCCTCAATGAGCGGTGCCGAGGCTAGCGCCCCAGTTACCGTGTCGATCAGGTTTCCGCGTTTTAGCCTATGCTTGCCCAATCACCTACTCACCGGGCAGTTGCTTGACTACGTATATCTTCTCTAACTCGCCCTCTATTAACTTACGCCATCTTTCCGAAACAGCGACTATCGAGAACAGGCCGATAGGTGTGGCTCCCGCCATCTTAATCAGCTTTATGAGCGCCATTGACGTCCTGCCCGTGTTGAGCAGGTCGTCAACTATCAAGACCCTGTCGCTCACCCCTAAGAAGGACGCGGGGAGGAAGAGGTTCACTACGGCTGGCGGGTCCCGCGCTAGGTAGCTTGTCTGGTAGTAGTCCTTAATCCCGAACTCCGGCTTCTTCCTGGCTATCACTAGGTTGGTGTCAAGCACGCTGGCGACGTTCACGGCTATGGGTATCCCGTCGACCTCGACCGTAGCTACGGCAGTTATGTTGTACTTGTGGAACTCCCTATACGCTAGGTACGCGAAGATCTTGAGGAGCGACGGGTTGTAGATAACCTTGGAGAGGTTGTATATGTTATCGCCGACCTCTATTATGTTGTCCTTAAGCACCCTATCTATTACTTGAGGCTGCGTCAGCTTCCTAACAAGCTCTTGAGCCCTCTCGGCACTAGGCATTATCTTCATGTTAATATACCTCCAGAGGGCCGGGGCTGGGAGGCCGGTTATGGCTTCTAAATCCTTATACTTGAACACCTTCTTATACGAGCGCAGGAGCTCAATAGCGAATATCCTTATGTCCGTAAGCATTTTGAGCCCACCTATCAAGTTCATGTTAATGGCCGCCTTATAAGTTTATATCAACTAAGTAAAACGCAATGGAAGAGGTTTACGTAATTATTAGTACAAACCTTCAATGAATGTTAAAATAATTTGTGTTGGAATGGGCGTCTTAACTACTGTTCGCATCTCATGAAGTTAAAGCTAATCCTCACTGACTACAGAGCCCACCGCAACCTTATCTAGGAAGTCCGGATCGCCTATATCGTCGGCAAGCCTTGCCGTGATCTTATATATTATCGTCTGAAGATCCTCGTTAAGCTCCACAACCTCACCCATAGTTATTATCTTAGCGCTTCCCTTACCGGGCGTCACTATGACGTTAACGTTAATCCCCACCTCATCACGGAGGTAGTTCTTTATAAGCATGAGTTTCCTAATGGCGCTCGAGTTATTTGTCGGTGGGATTGAGGCGACTATCGTTAGATCCTTCATTCACGACCACCGTAGATCTATGTTCGGCACGCCTAACCTTATAAGCCCGCCGCGTTTAAGGAGAGGGGAACGCGTTCGATAACTTAGGACTGTAGTATAATTATTAAACGTTTATATAGAACGTTTCGATATAATACATTAACGGGGTGTAAGGAAGATGTCAGTTAAGACGACAGGAAGCGGGAAGAGGAAGCTTGAGGTTGTTTACGAGGACGATGACGTACTAGTGATTAGGGCGCCGGACGATGAGGAGCTAGAGAGGATGGTTATCGATATAATAAGGAGGAAGGGAAGGCCGGTAACCTGGAGGGAGCTCAGGAAGGAGCTAAGCGGCCTCGCTGGTGAGGACAGGCTCAGGAAGGTGCTGGTCAGGCTGATTGAGAGGGACGTCGTGGTTGAGATGATTGACGGGACGTTCGGGCTGAGGGGCATGGAGTCTACCTACGTGCCGAGGAGGATAAAGAAGCGTGTGAGGCCGCTAGTCCCGACGAAGTTCAGGGAGAGGTGGGGCGCTATAGTGGGTAGCAGAGGAAGCATAGCGGCAGCCATACAGTACCTTAGGGAGTTAAGGCTTCGTGAGAAGCGCGCCGTGAATTAAGACCTTATGCCGTGCCCGGCGGCACGCCTGCCGGCGGCGCCGCCGCAGCATTCACGACGTTGCCTTAAGCTCAACACAGCCTATTTTTAAGCTTAAAACCTAAAACCTAGGCTTCAATTCTTTCCTTGAGACCTGAGCTTCATTCTGGGTGCGTGCCGTGTCCGGAGATGCTGGCGGTAGGTGTGAGAGGGCTGAAATTAAGCTCGTCGGTAGGTCGTACTTCGTCAAGCTTGAGTCGGGGGGTTCGGCCTTCATCCCTGTGGATAAGATCTGCGAGGCTTTGGAGAGGTACGATATATGCGTCCCGCCCGAACTTATGGATAGGTGTAGTAGGGAGGTGGGTAGGGGTAAGAAGTGATTGTCGCCTCCCGAGGGTCACCGGCGGCCACGTCTGGAGCGGCCTGACCTGCTTAAACGTAGCCACGCCTCCTTTATCTTCAGTGCGTCCTCCTCGAGTGAGGGGGACTCGCATATTAGTATGCCCTTAACGTTGAACTCCTTCAGCGCCTTCAGAACGTCCTCCCACTTAAACTCGGACTCGTGTAGGTTGAGGTGTCTCTTCTCCCCCCTCTCCCCGTACTCCATGCCGGAGATGTGGATGTGCATGTTTCTGAGTGCTTCCTTACCGAGCCTCTTCTCAATAAGTTCGAGGGCCTCGCAGTACCTCTCGAAGCTGTTAAACTCTCCCTTACTTCTGGCGTACAGGTGCGCGAAGTCTATAGCTATTGACGCGTTGTCAATCCCATCGACCATGTCAATAACCTCCTCAAGCGACCCTATCTCCGCCAACCCGCCCATGGTCTCCGGCCTAACCCATATCTCGACGCCTTCATCCCTTAGGGTGTTGACTATGCGTTTCAGCGCCTCACGCACCCTCCTCACACCCTCCTCCGACGGTAGCTTGCCGTAGTAGCCCGGGTGAAAGACGACGGACCACGCCCCCGCCTTGAAGCCTACCCTCGCCGCGTCCAGTATCCTCTTTATTGAGGCTTCAACCTTAGCGGGATCCTTAGAGAGGAGGTTCACGTAGTAGGGGGCGTGAACGCTTAGTAGGACGCCCGTCTCCTCAGCCGCCTTCCTTGTCTCCTCAGCGAGCTTGTCGCTCATCCTAACGCCACGGACGAACTCTATCTCCATCGCATCAAGCCCTAACTCCGCAACCCTTCTGACGCCCTCGGGGGTGGACCTCTTCTTCGTGGAGAGGGGTATGCCGGCAGGGCCTATGTGTAGCTTGGTGGGTTTCCTCAACTAAACCCCCTAATCACTACTTAGTTGTTGAGCCTTAAGAAGAGCTACACCGTTGCGCTAAGTTTAATGGCATTAACCTAGAATTGTATTTGGGGGGAGCGTATAATAGAGGGTGAGGGTATTAGGCTTCCGGACGTGCCAGAACCTAAGGACGTTAAGGAGCTCATAAGGGCGTTGATCGACTCAGGCGTTAACCCGACCTACGCTATTTGGTTGGGGAATAGGTTGCAGAGGTATGTATGGAGTTTTTGGGGAGAGCATCTTAAGGCGTTAGGGCTTAAGTGGCAGGACTTCCTCAGTGTCTTCTCGGAGGTTAGTGACGGGGTTGTTGGGTGGGTTGAGGGCAGGGTTGGCTGGGGTGAGTTAGTCAGTAGGTTGAGGGAGGCCGTGCTTAGGAGGGTCGGTGTTGGGGTGGGGGAGGCCCGCGCCGTTGGGCTGGGTAGGTGGCTTTCGGGGCGGGGGGCGAAGGTTAAATAATGCAAAACCACCCATATCTTTGGTGACACGTGTTTGTCTGATGGCGGGTGGTACCCCAGCTTCGCGGACCTGCTGTGGCTCTTCTTCCTTATCTGGATATTCCTAACGTTCATATCGCCTCAGCTGAGGTACCAGTCACTCAGGAACGCTAGGGCCGCCCTCATAAGGAGGATTGAGGAGCTGCTGGGGGCTAGGGTCATAACGATGATCCACAGGCAGGAGAGAATCAGCATCTTCGGCATACCGATATACAAGTTCATCGATATAGAGGATTCCGAGCAGGTTCTAAGGGCTATAAGGACGACCCCGCCGGACACGCCGATAGCTATGATACTGCACACTCCGGGCGGGCTGATGCTGGCGGCGTCGCAGATAGCTATGGCTCTTAAAAGGCATCCAGCGAAGAAGATAGTCATAGTTCCGCACTACGCGATGAGCGGCGGGACGCTCATAGCGTTGGCTGCGGATGAGATATGGATGGACCCCGACGCCGTGTTAGGTCCTGTGGATCCTCAGCTCACGACCCAAGCCGGGCAGTTTCCGGCGCCGTCGATAGTTAAGGTGGTTAAGGAGAAGGGCGTGGAGAAGGTTGGCGATCAGACTCTAATACTCGCTGACATTGCTGAGAAGGCGTTGAATCAGACGAAGAGGTTGGTTCGTAAGCTGCTTGAGGGTAAGATGGATGAGGAGGGTGTGAAGAGGGTTATTGAGAAGCTGGTTATGGGTACGTACACCCACGACTGGCCGATAACTGTTGACGATCTGAAGGAACTCGGGCTTAAGGTTAAGACGGAGTTGCCTGCCGAGGTTTACGAGCTGATGGAGCTGTACCCGCAGGAGAAGCCTGCACGTCCCTCCGTCGAGTACGTTCCTGGCCCGGTTCCAGCGCCCCACAGGCCGGGGACTACGAGGCACGAGCGTAGGGCGTAGCGGTGGGTGAGCCTAAGCTTTTTCCCCAATGTAAGGTGTAGGTAATACGCTTCGTTAAGCATGCCGGGTCTTTCGCGGGGCTGCCGGGCCGTCCTCAAGCCTTCCGGCCCCTCCCTCCTTCCCGGGCTGCGCCATGGTTACTATGGAGAGCAGCATCACCGTATCGCCTCTCTCAGCGTGCTCGCTCAAGCTCCTCGCCAACTCCAGCACCTTCGAGACCTCCTCATTTATCCTCTCGACCTGCTCCCGATCTAGGTTTAGGACGAGTAATTTCGCGAAGCCGGTAGCCCCTCTGCGCCTAACCGCCATTTCGAGGGCTTTGGCTAGGAAGGCGGCTAGGCATGGGATTATGACGCGTTTCGAAACGCTTTTAGGGAGCTTCCCGGCCTCAAGCACGTTGAGGTCCTCGATCACGCCGTAGTACTTAACCACTAAATTCCCTACGCGTTCAGTCCTAGTCGTTCTAACGAGCCCGAGTTTCGAGAGTTTTGTGAGGTGGTAGTGTATTGTTGATGGCGATAGCCCCAAGCTCCTTGCCAGCTCGGTCAGCGACTTCTCGCCCGCGGATAGCTCGAGCAGTATTAGGAGTCTCGTCGGGGATAGGACTTCCTTCACTAAGCTGATGTCTACGGGGTCCGTGTTTCTCACCGTTTTGAATTTGTCGAAGCGTTTTTAATAAGTCTTATCCGCCTCCCCAGCGCCTTCTTCACGGTGGTGTGCGTGTACGCGGTTAGGGTTGAGGGCCTCACTAAGTATTATGGGGATGTGGCTGCGTTGAGGGGCGTTTCGTTCAGCGTCCGTAGGGGCGAGCGCGTTGGTTACCTAGGCCCTAATGGGGCTGGGAAGACCACGACTATTAAGGTGTTGCTCGGGCTTGTTAGGCCTACTGACGGCTATGCTGAGGTCCTAGGTAATGATGTTGTTAGGAGGCCTGAGTCCATTAGGGGTAGGGTCGGGTATGTGCAGCAGGGCATTAGCTTCGAGCTCGGCTTGACTGTCGAGCAGAATCTCAATCTTTACGGCTACCTGTGGGGCTTAGACGCTGTTGAGAGAAGGAGGAGGGTTAGGGAGTTGATGGAGGTTTTCGGTCTTGACAGGTATGCCCGCGCGTACCCTAACCAGCTGAGCTTAGGTTTGAGGAGGTTGTTGCAGGTTGCTAGGGAGTTGCTTCACGAGCCTGAGGTCCTGTTTCTTGACGAGCCTACGACGGGTTTAGACCCGGTTGCGAGGGTGAGGGTGCTTGACTACGTTTTCAGGTGGTCTAGGGATCGTGGGGTTACGGTCTTCCTGACGACTCACATACCTCAGGATGTTGAGAGGCTCTGCAGCAGGGTGATACTGCTGTGTGGCGGTAGGGTTAGGGCTGATTTGAGCGTGGGTGATTTTAAGAGGGTTTTCGGTGGTTTGAGCCGTGTTGAGGTCGTGTTCAGCGCCCCTGTCTCGGGCGGATTTAGGGTTGCTTTGGAGGGAGCGTTGGCGGGTGCTGCTGAGCTTATCAGGTTCTGCGGTAATGCCGTTAGCATGTACGTTAGGGGGGATTCCGTGGCTAGGGTTGTTGAGGC
>JAMOVB010000082.1 GCA_027061705.1 Desulfurococcales archaeon | reverse complement strand
TTCTCGTACGTCCTCCTTAGCTCCTCGTCGCTTTCCATTGCCTGCTTTACCGCCCTCTTCATCGCTTCCATGGTTAGTAACTCTATCTCGAGCTCCCTCCTGGCCGCCCTCTTCCTGGCCTGCCTCCCTTCCTGCTTCATGAATTCGCCGTGCTTTTTGATGGCCGCTATCAGCTCCCTAATCCCCTTACCGAGTATTGGGGATGTGAGCAGTATTTCCGGCCTCCACCCGTCCCTGACGACGTCCTTGAGTACGAAGCTTACCTGCGCGCTCGTTAGCTGCGCTTCCGGCAGGTCGGCCTTATTCACTACGTAGATGTCGCCTATCTCCATGAGGCCGGCTTTGAGGGCCTGTATCTCGTCGCCAGCGCCGGGCATTAGGACAACTACCACGGTATCTACAGCCTTCATAACCCTGACGTTGAACTGCCCGACGCCGGGAGTCTCAACTATTATGTAGTCGAAGCCAATGCCCTCTAGGGCCTCGATGGCTAGGAGGGCTTTCCAAGGTAGGGATTCCTCCTCCTTAGTGCTCATCGACCTTATGAAGACGGTCCCCGTAAGCCTCCTCATCCTAACCCTATCGCCCAGCAACGCCCCTCCGGTGAAGGGCGATGAGGGATCTATAGCGAGTACCGCTACCCTAAACCCCTCCCTAGCCAGTCTCGACGCTACCGCCGAGATTAGTGTTGATTTGCCGACGCCGGCGGAGCCTGTGAAGCCGACGACATGCGACCTAGGTTCCCGAACCCATAGCTTTCTGATCGCTTCAGGTACTCCGTAGGGGTCCTCCTCCAGTATCGTTAGTATCTTAGCTATCGCTAGCTTATTACCGCTGAGCGCCTGCTTAACTAGCTCTTCAGGCTTCTGATGCGGTGCCGCCACACCCTAACACCGCTAAGTAGGTTGGACCCAGTGTTTAAGGGGGTTGTGGGTCAAGCCCTGCGGGGTGGGCGTTAGTGCGGAGAAAAAGAGGGTTTGCCCGGCCTAGCCTAGACTAGGACAACGCTCTCGAGTGTTGAGACCTCCTCCGACTCGTGGTGGATGTCGCCGCCGTTGGAAATTGTCTTAACGTTCATATCGACGTTTAACTCATATTCGCTGAGGAACTCCTCAATAGCGCTTCTTATGAACTCGCTTTTCGAAGGATATTTGAGCGCCGCAACAAGTTTTTCTAGTTCCTCGTTGAGCGTGATAGGAATTCTTACAGTGACTATCTTTCGTCTTGATCTACGTCTTGCGATTACTGACATAAGCGCCACCAATAAAGGGGTGGGCGGGAACAATAATAAAGGTTGGTTTATTGGATTAAGAGATTTCAAAAATGATTCGTAGGTGCCTTAACTAGTAATACGGCCTCATGAAATTGATGTAATTCGTACTACGTATTACAGAGGATAGACGCGTTATTAACCGCGCGCCACGTACGTTAGTTGACGATAGAAAACAGTTTCATCTACACCGCCGCCGGCATGATCGGGTGTACTGTTTATATCTTCAAGGTTTACTAATTAAAGATGGCGGCGAATAACGCATGAGGAGGTACAGCGGCTTCGATAAAGTTAGCGAGGCGTTAAGCGACTTACTGACAATATCGAAAATCCTGTTTTCCGCAGACTTACTTGACATTATAAGGTCCCGCGGCCTAAACCTGAAGCACTCACCACCATCGGGTAAGGCGCTCTTCCTACGGTTTGAGTATGGGGGCGGGGTCGCGTACGCCCTCATATGCTGTGAGAATGAGGTCACGGGATTCACCCTCAGGGAGGGTAGGAAGTGGGTTCCGGGGCTCGAAGGTATTAGAAGGCTTAAGGACGTTGACGGCGTGACTTACGTGTACGGCGTGAGTATAGACTCACTACCGGAGCCTATAAGGTCTGAGGCGCTTAAGGCTGTTAGGGAGTGCAGGAAGCTGACATACCCGGACTCCCTCCTAGGCACTCAGCTCTACGGCTTCAGAATAGGTTCGTCGGTTCTGGTGAAGTCCCGTCACTACATAGCGATACCTGCCGAGCGTGAGGGCGTTGAGTATGTCCTCATACTGCCTTCGGAGGAGGTTCTTAAGAAGGACCTCTCAGCCTACATAGTTACTTCGATGGCCCTCGACTTCACAATAGCTGTCAGGGGAGGGTATGGAGGCGTTGTTGTGGGGGCTGTACTGCCACGCAGCGAGTACGGCGACCTCGACGAGCTGGTAGCCACGCCTCCCGCCCTAATCCTGAGGTGGCGTGAGGTATCCACGCTCTCTAAGCTTGGCGGGGCTGAGGCCGCGGCAAGCCTGCTTAGGGCGACGCGCTACGTAGCGAGTGCGCACTCTATGGGGTTACCTCACCTGTGGCTGGATCCGTCGAAGGTGCTCATAGGTAAGGGCGGT
>JAMOVB010000081.1 GCA_027061705.1 Desulfurococcales archaeon | reverse complement strand
TTGAATGAACTCGGTGTCCGGCGGGACAAGCTTCAGTATTTTAATGAGGTTTCTCCTGCTACCTCCGATCTCGAAAATGTTATCTGTCGCTAGGGCTGAGGGTCTGTTGTCCCATAAGTAACGTATTAGCCTGCCTAAGTTACCTTTGTCGATCTTAATGAGCCTGCCCTGACGGACTACGGCTATTGCATATACGTACTCGCTAAGCGACCTACCGCCGCTCTTAACTATGTCTACACCTACGTAGGTCTTAGAGTCAGCTGATTGATTCCTCCTCCCCTCTAACGTATCTGATGGCTCTTTCGACATCGATAGTGATACGGTAACGACGTTTAAAGAACTTAAGCAGGTGCTCAACGTCCCGCCTTAGGTAGACCTCATGCTGAGGGTCATCCCTATACACATACTGAGGCCAATCAATTATGTATGGTACTTCCTCATCGCCCTCTATAGAAACGACTATGTTATACTCACTTAGGTCGCCGTGAACTATGCCGACATTAAGGTACGCTTTTCTCAAGACGTCAAGTATCTTAAGGAGTATGGACTCAGGTTTTAGAGCGACCTTATACCTATACAGTTCAATCCCTTTGATGTAGTCCATCACTACGGCATGTCTGTCCCATGCGTAGACTTTAGGTACGAAGTCAGTGTATTTGGACAGATCCTTAAGCGCCTTAAACTCTCTCTCCGCCGCTATCTTAGACCTTATCATCCAGTTTGGCTCGTCGACTAAGTACTGTCTAACCCTCTTGACTTTCTGAAAGCTTACTCGCCCTATCTTGTAGAACTTAATCGCAAGTAACCTCCCGCTCGAGTCCTTAGCGATGTATATCTCACTCTCCTTACCCGTGCCTATTTTAGTTCCTAAGAAAGCAATCGCGTCCTTCCTGCTTAAGCTGTATACCGCTAGGAGGTCTAAACCTATGTAGGTTATCCTGTAACTTACCTTAGGCGTTGGTCTCCTAACTATAGCCTTGACCTTGCTTAACCTATCTAAGGCCCTAGTAAGTCTTAACGGTGGTAGGGCGCTCCTTCGCTCAATAATGTCTAAGGGGACGTACTCATACCTGCCGAGAAGCGAGTCTAGAACACGCAGCACCTTAAAATCATCCTTTCCCAGCTTCCTGTATACCAGGGCTAACTCCATCTCAAACGCCTCGAGGATTTTAGGCGGGCAACAGGCACCTCAGCCACCGACCCGTCATCACTGCGGCAATGCGTTCAGACCCGGTTTCACTCATCACAAATTACCCGGGGGCTTAGGGTTTAAAATAGCATTGCCTCGCCCTTCACTATAATGTCAGTTAAGCGCGTTATGTTCTCAAGCTCCTCATTAATTATTGACTCGGCATCCGACTTTATTGACGCGAAGGAAGCACGGTCCTCAGGCAGTATCTTGGCTACGGCAACCTGCGGCACGTCTATTGGGTAGCCTATCTTGGATAGAACCTCAACGTAGACCTCACGCACCTTAGGCACCTCAGTAGCTATCCTATTCGCTATCCTCATAGCTAAGACGTTGTAGAGCTTACCGACGTGGCTAACAGGGTTCTTCCCAGCAGTAGCCTCTAGGCTCATAGGCCTTAATGGCGTGATTAAACCATTAACCCTGTTCCCCCTCCCCGTCATGCCGTCATCACCATGCTCCGCTGATGTGCCAGTCACTGTTAGGTATGCTATGCCTTTGTCCGGCTTATCAGCCGTGTTTATGTTAACTTCAACGTCATAGTCAGGCACCATCTTAGCTACTAGATCCTTAACCCTGTTTAGAACCTCCTCCTTAACTGAGAGGTAGTGATCCATGTCAGGTATTAGTGACGATATCATAGCAGCCGCTATAGTGAGCGTTATTTTCTTACCAACCCTCAGACCCATAACTTTAATGTCCTCGCCAACCTCAGGTATTGCTTCCTTAAGCTCGCGTGAGTTCAGGTACCGCTCAGTTTTGAGAACAAGCTTCTCAAGAGTTGAGAGGGGCGCGTAGCTAACCCCGAAGCTAGTGTCGTTTGCTAGGGGCTTCTTGTTCTTACCTAGCTCGTAAACACCGACTAAGTCTGAACTTCCGCTTCTGACCATATAGTCGACTATCACGTGCCTCTCCGGATCTAAGAACCTGAAGTTCCTCTTAATCCACGACTTAACAGCGTTAACTATTATCGTCCCAACAGGTATGCGTTCTACCCCGCCGTCCCTTCTGATAACGTACTCCGTAGCTCTGCCAGCAACGATTATGTAGATAGGGTGTAGTATCTCCCCTCCCCCGAACGTGGGTCTAGCCTGCCCACCTACAAGAAGTACCTTGTCAAGATTGTGATGCAGTATGCTACCGTACCTCTCCAGATAATACTTAGAGAGCGCTACGCTTGAGGTCTCC
>JAMOVB010000080.1 GCA_027061705.1 Desulfurococcales archaeon | reverse complement strand
GAAGCCTGCGCTGGGACGGGCGTGCCGCAACCCCTAACTATTAAGGCACACCCGTCAACGCTCCCTCCAAAACCCCCGCTTAGGTGGTAGTCTCGGCAGAGGTAGGAGGGGCCATCATCAACTCTGTAACCTCCGGAGCCGCTGAAGCCTTCCCTACTGGTGAGTGAGCTCAGGTTCTCGATAAGGTGCTTAATAAATTCGGCAATAACGCCACGTCCTGAAAGCCCGGTAATCGTGATGTTAGAGACGAGCGCTTTGCATGCAGTGGTGTTGACAAAGCCCGTAACCACTACCCCGTAGCGCTCCACACCATTTCTCTTAAGAACGATGTCAAGAGTGCCTCTATACCCGAAGATCGAGTAGTGCACGCCGGCCACCAGCGGTTATTAGCTTCTTACGCCCCCACGCCGAACGCCGGGCAAACCCACCCTAACTAAGTGCCGGCCATGCTCGATTATGGGGGCGTCCTCTGCACTTAGAATGTCTTGTATGGTGCCGTTGGCGCTATCGAACCGTACGTATAAGCCTGTCTTCGTTAGTACGTCGGTAGCGCTACCTATTATCGGTAAATTAGCTACAATCTTAGCTACCGCAACGGTTGCTATCCTTCTCATTAGCTACAACACCGTCTACTATTGAAAGAATTCTCTTAAATTTGTTTCCTGCATCGTGATTGTGCGTGCTGTGCGTGTGTTCCGCTCAAGTAATGTTTATTCGGTGGTTAAGCCCGACCGCGCGTTCAGCGCCATCGGTTTTCGATTGAGGTGTTTTCGATTTCCTTAACCCCCTTTAGAGGGCGTCATCACTTGGTGCGGGTGCTTGGACGGCAGGTTTAAGGTTGTGTGTCCGTTCTGTAGCACCGGCTGCTCGCTGTACGTGGTTTCTAGGGGAGGTAGGTATGCTGGTGTTGAGTATTTTGAGGGCGGGGTTAATGAGGGGGCGCTCTGCCCTAAGCCTAACGACCTGAGCTTCCTGTCGTCGCCCGCGAGGCTTAGGAGGCCTCTGAAGCGGACTGAGTCTGGCTTTAGGGAGGTTTCATGGTCTGAGGCTTTGGATGAGATCGCATCGAGGATCACCAGCATTAGGGAGGGTTTCGGGCCTGACGCCATCGCGTTTCTCGTTAGCGTTAAGATCTTTAATGAGGAGGCCTACACGATCCAGAAGTTCGCCAGGCTCCTGGGCACTAATAACTTGGATCACGAGTGCAGGAGGCTATGCCAGTTCCCGACAATCATAGCTGCTAAGCAGATGCTGGGGGTGGGGAGCCTTACCGGGACGTTCGAGGATGTTGCTGAGTCCGACGTCGTCGTCCTCTGGGGCATGAACCCTGCGGAGTCCTTCCCGGTACTCATGGGTAAGTTCGTGATGAGGGCTAAGGAGAACGGCGCCAAGATAGTCGTCGTGGATCCTGCGAAGACTGAGACGGCGTGGAAGGCCGACCTCTGGATACCTGTTAAGCCCGGGACGGACTTAGCGCTGGCCAACTCCATAATGAACGTGCTGATTAGCGAGGGCCTCTACGACAGGGAGTTCGTGTCGTCGAGGACTGAGGGGTTTGACGAGCTAGTTAGGGTGGTGGGTAAGTACGACCCTGAGACGGCCTCCAGAATCACTGGGGTGCCGCCCTACCTGATACGTGAGGCCGCTCACCTGATGGCGTCCTCCCGCAAGGGAAGCCTGCTCTGGTCATCCGGCCTCATACACAACCACCAAGCGACGAACACCTGCAGGGCCCTCTACTCCCTAGCAGCGCTCCTAGGCTGGTACGGTAAGGAGGGCACCTGCGTGGGCGGCCTCAAGGGGCAGAACAACGTTGAGGGTCTAGTCCACATGGGTGTGGCGCCCTCGGCCTTCCCGGGCGGGGTTAAGCTGGACGATGAGGCCGGCAGGAGGAGGTTGGCTAGGCTCTGGGGTGTTGAGGACCTACCCACGGCGCCGGGTAAGAACGTTGTTAAGATGTATGAGGCCATAGACAGTAAGTCGCTGCGGATGCTCTACGTGGTGGGGGCTAACCCCGCGGTGAGCGAGCCGAACAGCGCCTACGTTAGGGAGCATCTAAGGAAGCTTGACTTCCTAGTGGTTCAGGACCTATTCCTTACGGAGACCGCGGAGCTTGCTGACATAGTCCTGCCCGCCGCGGCGTGGGCTGAGAAGGAGGGCTCCTTCACGAGCGTTGAGCGGAGGGTTCAGTGGTCCTTCAAAGCCCTGGAGCCTCCCGGCGAGGCTAGGTCCGACCTGGAGATATTCCTAGCGCTGGCTAAGAGGTTGGGGCTCGACAGGCACTTCCCGGCCAGAACGCCGGAGGAGGTGCTCGGCGAGATCAGGGAGGCTATCCCCAACCTCTACGGAGGGGTTACGGCGGAGAGGCTTAGGAACTCGCCTAAGGGCGTCGTAGTGCCG
>JAMOVB010000079.1 GCA_027061705.1 Desulfurococcales archaeon | reverse complement strand
GGTGTTAAGGTAATACTGCATGACGCCGTGGTTCACGAGGACCCGGCGCACAGAGGCCCCGCCCAGCTATACCCGGCTGTCAGGAACCCGATATATGCTGGTATGCTCATGGCTAGGCCAACGCTTCTTGAGCCGATACAGAAGCTCGACATAAAGACCCCCATGGAGACAATGAGCGCTGTGATCTCAGTAATAACTAGGAAGAGGGGGAAGGTCCTAGACGTAATTCAGCTTAGCCCAACTCAGGTAAGGATAATAGCAGAGATACCTGTTGCCGAGTCGATGAACCTAGCGAACGAGCTAAGGTCCGCCACCGCCGGAAGGGCGTTCTGGGGTACGGAGTTCAGCCGCTGGGCACCCGTACCTGACTCGCTACTAATGGATATAGTGAGGAAGATAAGGCAGAGGAAGGGACTGAAGCCAGAGCCGCCTAAGCCTGAGGACTTCATATCACCATACTAAAGCGGAGCTTGGTAGAAGGAAGCGAAATCAGGCGCGTATTTTACCGCCAATCCCCCACCAAGCCAACCCTACGCAGGCGAGCTACCAGCGCCTCACAACCTCTTCTAAACCAGTCCTCCGTAACGCCGGGACTTCTCGGCAACCGATCAAAAACCTCGTCAAGGGTAACAGGGTTGAGCATGCCTGTAATGAAGCCCGCGAACGCGTCAGCAAGGCTCGGGAGGTAGCCGCCCTCAAGAACCGCTACTATACCTTCAGACAACCCGCACTTCCTAAGGCCTGAGATGATGGAACCCAGAAGCCGGAATACCTTAGTTGAGAGCTGGAGTGTGGTCATTAAATCGCCGGTATGCGCGTCGAAACCTGCTGACACAACAATAGCGTCCGGCCTGAAGCCAGCGATCACCGGTAGCACAACCTCACGGAGGGCCCACAGGTAGGCTTGATCCCCGCCCCCGTGGGGTAAGGGGATATTGACCTTACACCCGATCCTGTCGCCCCCAACATCGGTAAACCACCCGCTGCCGGGGTACGCGCCCCACTCATGAAGGTCGATGTGAGGAACCTCCTCACGCCATAGTATCTCTTGAGTGCCGTTCCCGTGATGCGCGTCGAAGTCAAGCACGAGAGTCCTTAACCCCAACTCCCTAAACCTCCTTACAGCGGCGACCGCGTTATTGAATATGCAGAAACCGTTGGTGGGGGCGTTAAGAGCCCTACCGTTCCTCCCAGCGTGATGCCCGGGAGGCCTGACGAGCGCGAGTACGGGAAGATCCTCTTTAAGCGATCTCTCAGCAGCAATCCATGCGGCGGCCACCGCGGCGGTGGCGGCATCAAACGTACGTTCACACACGTACGTGTCCGGATCTATGTAGTGGAAGCCCCTAGCAGACTCGTGCTTAATGAACTCCACATAATCCCTAGAGTGAATGCTCAGCACAATACCCTCATCAAAATACCCTATCGACTCTATCGTTGCAGCCTCGCCAGCCACTCTTAAGATGGCCTCCCTAGCGACGGTAAGACGCTGGGGGCACTCCGGATGCTCGCCAAGGGGATCGGCGTGCTCGAGGAAGAGTGGTGAGTAGTACGTCAGTATGCGCGCCATCCCGCGCAACCTTTTAACTGGCTGAGGCCCTTAACACAGACCTTATGGCGTCTCGTAGCGCCTCCTCTGAAGTCATTGTCGGCCTCCAGCCGAGGGCCTTAACCTTACTTATATCTAGAAGCATTAGCTTAACATCACCCTTCCAGCCCCTGCCGTCCGGCGTTGCCGGCCTATACCTGAATTCAACGTTACTTAGCCCCATCTCCTCAACAACGAGCTCGGCAATCCTCCTTACGGTGATCCAATCCTCGTTACCTAGGTTGAAGACGTCGTAGCTCCTGCCGCTTGCCCGCAGGTAGTTCAGAGTGACGTCTATGCCGCTTATCAGATCCCTAACGTGCAGGTATGACTTGCGTTGAGTACCGTCGCCGAGAATCTCGAGGACACGGGGGTTAGCACGCAGCTTACGGATGAAGTCGACTATAACGCCATGGCTCTGCCGAGGCCCCACGATATTTGCGAACCTAAGTATCAGTGACCTAATGCCGTACGCTACGCTGTAAGTCACTATGAGGTTCTCACTAGCTAGTTTCGCCGCACCGTAGACGGATATGGGCTCTTTAGGCTCGTAATCCTCCGGCGTCGGCAGCTTCTTAGCGTCCCCATACACCGTTGAGGAACTAGCGAATACCAGCTCATCCACGCCCTGAGTTCTGCACGCCTCGAGAACGTTGAACGTGGTTAGTATGTTCTCATTAAAATGTATTCTAGGGTCGGTCATCGACACCCGAACCTCGGGATTCGCGGCGAAGTGGTAGACGCTCACAGCATCCTTAAACTCCCCAACCCACGAGCCGTTAGGGTTTTTGAGGTCGTCAACAACGAGCTTCACGTAG
>JAMOVB010000078.1 GCA_027061705.1 Desulfurococcales archaeon | reverse complement strand
GTAGTGGGTGTATCGGGTTTGCCGACACGTACTCGACGACAATCCTTTCGGGCCTTGACGACCTTATGATGCCGTATGAATCCCCTAACTCCCTTAAACTACGGAATACTATGCTCCCGTAGGAAGTCATGTCGATGAATATGTTTAGGTAGGGACCTACGACACGTACATCCTTAATCAGCGGGGACCCGCTAAGCACCTCCGGTAGCTCATCCCTTAGCTGCTTGAAGCTCACGTTGAAGCCCTTACTAACTCTCGGGAGTGGCAGTGCTAGGTCCCCGAACTTCCTTAGGGGAGGCTCTTCAAAGAGCTGGGTTAGCTCATCAGTGGCGACTTGCGTCTTGAGTACCTTACTTAGGTAGGCGGCGACGAGTGATGAGAGCTTGCTCAGCAAGTGTCCGTAGGGATCCCTAATAACACCTACCATCGGCAACTCCTACCCAAAGGAGTTGGCGGCATCCTTATAAGGTTGATTAGGTCTTCAACACCCCTGCAGGTTACACGAACATTGTTAGGTCTCTGAAATCTACGGGAGGCGTCTGGCCGGAGGACTTAAACCACTCGTACTTCTCCTCAAGGTACTCGATAAACACCACGCACCCGTCAAACCTTCCGTCGCGGTCACACCTTGTGTTCTTAGTGAACTTCAGCTGCTTTATGAAGCAGTTGCCAGTCTTCTTGTCGTAGTATGGGCATATCTTATGGTACTTCTTAGCCGACCTAATCATCCGGTCGACCCACCTCTTCTTCGGGTCGGCCTTCTCCTTGGAGGGTGTAGCCGATGAGAGCATCCTATTTAGCTCTTCCTCACTTATGCGGGAACTCATGGAGCACCACCTCTAAAACACTGTTTAATACCTATAAGGTAAGGGGCACGCAGATTATTAATAAATTACGCTTCAATCAGCGTAACGACGTAACGCTACACCCTAACCTGCGTTAAGCCGATTATTTACTGGACGCGGGGAGCTGCCGGAAAGCTTTCGACCCTACGAGCGCCAGCAACAGCAAAAACTCACTCGAGCCCCACTATAGTGAACCTACCGTCCTCAAGCACGTAAACCCTGCCCTCATTGACGAGCCTAGTTAACGCCCTCCTAATCTTATCCTCGCTCGCCAGCCCGGAGAGGTATGAGTGCAACTCCTTGACGGACATCGGCCTGTCGCGTAGTAAGTCTGTCAAGATATTCACCAGCTGATCCTCCGTCGGGGCCCTCACTACCACTACTTCCGAGTCCTCGTAGACGACGGGAAGGCCCAGACGCCTGCTAGGGTCGAAATCCTTCTCCCCGCTCATTATAAAACCCCTAAAGCCTACTTGAGTTTACAGCTTATAAGTTGTTAACCCTTCCCTAACGCGGTGGCTGAGTGATGCCGTGCCCCTGGTATAAGGACGGGTTCTGCCACTCCCCAGCGCTTGAAGCTCCTTCGGAAGACCCTGTTGTCAACGCCATATGCTTGGGGAGTGAGGCCGTCTACAAGAAGTGCAGGCTCTATAGGGAGCCGGGCGCCCCTACGCAGCAGGTGCGCCAGAGGAGCGGGAGGTTTGGGAAGCCGCTCATGCTCATACACCCTCTCAATAGGCAGCCGTCATCGCAATGCGAGTTCTTCGTCGTTGAGGTTGATGAGAGCGGCTCATACCTGGGTGCTTGCAAGGTTCTTGGAAGGTACCTCACACGCTATGAGGTCCCGCTCTGTGAGAAGTACTGGCAGGACTGCCCCTACAGGAAGATAGGTCTGATCATAGAATCCAGGCAGTGACGTGGCCACCGGTTTTTTAAGTTAAGGTACGCCGACCTTAGAACCGGTGGCTTGGGAATGCGTAGGTTGGTGGTTTACGCTGGCTTGGATGGGGAGAGCATATCTCTAATAAGGAAGGTGCGGAGCTACTATAGAAACCTCTTCGATGAAGTTACTATAGTGCAGGTTCCTAAGATCAAAGGCTCTGCGGGGGAGGAGCTACCCATACCTTCACTCGTTATCGAGGAGTATGGGAGGGGCAGGAGAGTCGTTATCGGTAGGCTTGACCCGCTAACCCTTAGCGAATCGGTCGAGACCCCCATACCTGAAGCGCGTTAGCATGGACTTGAGCTCCCTACGGAACCCGTCCCTAATGCTTAAACTCTGTAGGGCCTCGTCAACAGCCTCCTCAAGGCTCCCAAACCTCTTAGGGGGCCTCATAAAGGACCTCCTAACCGTTTCCCTAATATGCCAGTTACCGACGCTTGCGTAGTACTCTGGTGTGACCTCCCTCACTATGATTACCGATGCCTTCCTCCTTATTCTCTCCAAATACTCAAGCACGGCAACCTTGGCTGCGTCAAAGCCTCCATCTATAGTGCTCGTCTTGCCTGTGGGTGTTGATTTATTGTAAACTATTACCGGCGCCTCAGCAGCCGCTGTAAAGACGGACATGGGGTGCCAGACCTCAATCCACTCTATGAGGGGCCTTCCAGGATACAGTATTATTTTGAACTTATTGCCCAGGTATTCGTTTTCATACAGCTCCACCCTACTGACAGTGTCGCAGAACCTGATCTTCCTTAGGAAGTAGTTCGCGAGCGCCCTGTCGACAGCTGTTATGGCCCATCTAGTGGGCACTAGCTTCCTGTTCCTCAACCTCCCTAGGAGGCCGACGCTAAATGACCTAATTATCGAGTACACGTCAACGCCGCTCATGTAGAGCTCCACAACACCGTCCTGCGCGCTTACGTCATCCCATATCAGCTTCTCTAACTTAGGCGGTAGGGTGGCGTTCCCCACGACACGTATCTCCCTTACCTCCGCCGATGGGCCGACGGGACTTAGGCCTGGCTTGAACGTTAGCTTAGGTATCGGCGGTTTCTTAAGCCTGGCCTCGCTCTCCACAGGCCTTAATGACGCTGCCGCAACGCTTAACTCGGCCTCATAGAGCCTCTCGAAGTCCTTCACATCAACCCTAACTACAGGTGATACTAGGTATGATCTCCTCCTGATTATCTCATCGAGCCCTACAACCCCCCACCACCCTATAGGGTCGTCATACCCTCTGGCTAGGAGGCCCTTAATAGAGGGGGGTATCCCAAGCATTACAGGCACTTTAGGGTACCCGAACTCCCCGACGACTACCGTGGGGGGTGTTGAGCCCTCTAGATTAAGCCCCCTCAGCGAGAGGGAGGCGCGGATGTTGGAACGGAATCTCTCGAGTATCGGGCAGCGCGGGAGCCCGCATAGGTGCCTGTAGCCCTTACACTTAACGCAAGTGCTTGCGGGCACCCGTGCTAGCATTCCGGCACCTTACCATGTATTATAAGGGGTTAGGAATTTGTTAAAACTGCCGTTTAGTTAAAAGAATTTAAGACGCGTCTAAACTAGTTTAACGGGGAGCCCCACGGAGAGGAGGGAATGCGATATCGTAGTGGCGCTTGTAGGCAATCCGAACGTCGGTAAGTCAACGTTATTCAACGTCCTTACCGGCGAGACCTCACACGTCGGCAACTGGCCGGGAGTTACCGTAGAGCTTAAGGTAGGGTACAGGAGGTTTAGGGGCAGGCGGATATGCTTCGTCGACCTGCCGGGGACCTACGGGTTAAGCGGGACTAGTCAGGATGAGGTCGTAACTAGGAACTTCATAACCTCCGGTGGGGCTGACCTAATACTGGTGCTTGTTGACGCGACTGCACCTGAGAGAACGCTCTACCTAGCGATCCAGGTTCTTGAGCTCGCCCCGCACACGGCGATAGTATTTACCAAGGTTGACGAGGCGCACCCACGCGGCATACACATACACTACGATAAGCTTGAGGAGTACCTAGGCGTGCCGGTAATCCCTGTGTCGGCATTACGCGGCGATGGCTTAAGGGAGCTTCTGGAGCTAATAGTGGAGCATGAGAGTAGGGTCAGGAGGTCATCGCCCCTAATTGTTGATTATGGGGAGTTAGAGCACTTCGTACGCATGCTGACCAGGAAGCTTGAGGAGCTCGGCTTCAGAAGCCGCTATCCGACGCGGTGGGTTGCCGTAAGACTGCTCGAGGGTGATGAGGGATTACTTGAGGAGGTTAAGAAGTCCGTGGGGAGCGGCGGTTTCAAGGAAATCCTCTCGATAATCGAGGAGGCAAGGGAGTCGCTCGGCAGGGACTTAAGCGAGATCGTTGCTAGAAGAAGGTTCGCGTTTGTCGACAGTTTAGTTAGGAAGGTCGTGGTTAGGACCTTTGTTGGGAGGAGGGGTAGGCTTGAAGTCCTCCTTCAGCGTCCCCTCACCGGGCTAGCAATCAGTGCTTCGATAATCTTCGGCGTGTTCCTCCTAATATTCTCGATAAACACGGGCTTCCCACTCAACCTGGTCTTCGACCTCCTCGGGATGAAGGGAGTTAGCGCCGCTGTGAGTTCCTTCAGCTTAAGCGGGTTAGTTAGCACGGGCTTTAACATGCTTTCCGGAATAGCTTGGCGCGCCCTGCTGGCTGCGGGCGCCCCGCATTGGCTCGCTTCACTCATATCGAGAGGGATAATACTGGGTGTTGGGTCGGTACTCAGCTTCTTTCCCCTCATACTGATGGTTTTCCTCTTCCTAGCGGTTCTTGAGGACAGCGGGCTGATGCCGAGAATGGCCGTAAGCTTCCACACCCTACTGGAGCGCTTCGGCCTTTCAGGCCGTGCTGTCTACCCGCTGATAATAAGTATGGGGTGCAACGTGCCTGGAGTGATGACGAGTAGGGCATCCATAGATGAGGTTGAGAGACAATGCTTGATCTTCTCAGTGCCCTTCATACCCTGCCAGGCAAGGCTCGTTGTGGGGCTAGCGTTCACTATGGCGCTCTTCACCAGCGCGGTGATGAGGGCCCTCGCCATAACATTCATGTATGGTATCGGCGGGCTGGCGGCACTACTGACAGCGCTCCTAATGAGGAGGCGTGTGTACAGAGTTAAGGAGCCGCCGGAGTTACTTATGGAGTTACCGCCCATACACCCCCCTAAGGCTAAGGTAGTCTGGTGGCTCACGTGGGACAACACCAAGCACTTCCTCCGTAAGGCCGGCTTGATAATATTCTCGCTTAGCATGGTTGTGTGGGCCCTCCTATACACAGGCCCTCAAGGCTACCTGCCCGACATATACGGCAGCGGGTTCTTCGACCACAGTTTCGCCGCGATAATAGGTAATGCTGTAGCGCCCGCACTGCAGGTATTCGGCCTAAACTACAGTCAGGCGTGGAAGCTCGGCTTCGCCCTAGTTAACGGGTTCGTCGCTAAGGAGATAGTTCTTGATAGCCTCTCAGTACTTTATGGCGGGGCTAACCCCGTCGACGCGATAAGGGCCCTCCACCTAACCTGCGCTCAGGGGCTCGCAATGCTTGCGTTCATAACGCTCTACCTACCGTGCTTAGCAACCCTGGCAGTCATGTATCAAGAGAGCAGGAGTTTAAAGAAGACATTGGCGTCTCTCGCGTATATGATGGTCTTAGCATATGTTGTTGCCGTGGTTACGTACCTGCTTACGTCGCTGGTGAGCTGATTTTTGTATTAAGCATTATTGCTTAAAAGCCACTCTGAGGACGTTTTAAGATAGGGTGATGGGTATTTAGCAGTAAGTTCAGGATAGAGAAGAACGAGCTGAAGCACCTGCTTAGGGAGTTGAAGAAGTGGAGCGCGCACGCGACCACACTCTTAAGTCTCTACATACCACCAGGTAGGCCAATATCCGACGTGGTTAACGTGCTTAGGCAGGAGCTTTCAATAACTGAGAACATCAAGCTGAAAGCAACTAGGACTAGGGTGCAGACTGCTTTGAAGGCCGCTATAGATAGGTTAGTTAAGATACCTAAGGTCCCGCCTAATGGGCTAGTCGTGTTTGCCGGCGAGCATGACAAGACCGGAGAGACGATAGCGTTGGTTTTCGAGCCTCCGGAGCCTATTAAGGTGTTCTTCTACCGTACCGACAAGTTCTTCCACACCGAGTTCCTGGAGGATATGGTCGCTGAGAACGATGTCTACGGGTTGATAGTGATTGAGCGTGACGAAGCCACCATAGGCATACTGAAGGGTAATACCATAAGGGTGCTTGACGAGATAGAGGGCTACATACCGGGCAAGCATAGTAGGGGCGGGTGGTCCCAGCGAAGGTATGAGAGAATTATTGAGGAGCTGACGAGAGACTTCTTCAAGAGCGTCGGTAATAAGGCGACAAACCACTTCCTCCCTCTAATGGAGGAAGGAAAGCTTAAGGGCATACTTGTCGGCGGGCCTGGCTACACCAAGCTCGACTTCGTCAAGGGCGATTACCTAGAGTACAGGCTTAAGAAACTCATACTGCCCAAAACCATAGACGTGAGCGATCAGGGAGAGCCAGGGCTTAAGGAGCTCGTTATGAGGGCGGAGGATCTGATTAAGCAACACATCTACATAAGGACGCAGAAAGCTTTAGAGGAGTTCAACTACCACCTGGCTAAGGACGATGGCTTAGCAGTGTACGGCGAGAAGGAGGTTATGGAGGCGCTTAAACTCGGTGCCGTGAAGTACCTGATAATAACTGACGACTACCCGAAGTTTGACGAGGTCGTTAAGCTTGCCGAGAGTAAGGGGGCTGAGGTTTACGTGCTTACGAACGACGTACCGGACTACATGTGGATTAAGAAGACGTTTGGCGGGCTCGTAGGCGTGCTCAGATACCCCATATACTGAGCGGCGTAAGCACCTGGCGTTGCCCAGCTAGGTAAACAAGGTTTCACTTATAACTAACCTAACGAAGCTTAAGTCTTAGATAGGAGGTAGGTGCGTGTGGAGTCGAGGCGTGAGAGAAGGCTAAGGTCACCCATAGTTACGGTGTTGGGTCACGTAGATCATGGTAAGTGCCTCCACCCTGAAGAGCGCGTTGTACTCGGCGACGGTTCCTTAGCACCCATAGGCAGGCTGTTTAATGAGGAGAGGGCGCGGGAAGATAGGGAGAGCGGGTACGAGTACTGCGTCGCCGACTTCGACGTAATGACCGTTAAGTCGGGCTGTAGAGTTGAGGCCACGGACTGCAGGCGCGTCTGGAGGGTCAGGCATAGGGGGTATATATATGAGATTAGGCTTGCTGACGGAGCGTCCATACGCGTAAGTCCGGAGCACCCCTTCCTAACTATTGAGGGATGGGTTAAGGCTGAGGATTTAATCGAGGGCGATCTAGTCGCGGTACCTAATAAGGTGAGGGTGCCTCTGGGCCTGCGCTGGCATATAAAGGCATACACCATACTCAAACTAGCCGATATTGATGAGGCATCGAAGAGCGAGTGGTACAGGGCTTACTACCTAGCCGGTTTGAAGGCGGCTGAAGAGTGCTTGAAGAGAACCGGGGGCTTCGGAGACATTGTTAACGCCGTGGCTGTGGCGTCCGCGTCCTCAAAGCTACTCGCGGCTAACGTAGGGTTAAGTAACGATAGAGTTGAGAGGTTAGCCGCCGCGCTAACGAATCAGTGCAGGGATAGGTCCGGCGTGGTCCCTACGCACGTATTCTCGTCTCGCTCATCACTGATAGCTGGGTTCCTCAGAGGGTTGTTTGAGGGGGCGTCACTAACCGACATAGAGAGTAACTCCCTAGTACTCCCGCTCCCCTCGGTTGAGGACGGGGTGGGCGTGAAATACCTTCTCTCAAGGCTTGGCGTGTTCTCAACCCTCCGCATTAGGGGAGGCACGCCCGCGATTGAGGTATCAGGCACTCTAAACCTGCGCAGGCTGGCTAGGAAGACTGGAATCAGGCTTGAGGCCCTCTACAGCCTCAACACATCAAGGCTGAGCTCCCCTGAGTTACTGAGGGTTAACGACCTGTCCTTCATAGAGGTTATTGAGGTCAGGCGGAAGTCCTTCAAAGGGTATCTCTACGACCTTTCAGTACCCCCTACACACTCATTCATAGCTAACAACGTGGTTGTGCACAACACCACCCTACTCGACAAGATCAGAGGAACCGCCGTAGTTAAGAAGGAGCCTGGGGAGATGACACAGCATGTGGGGGCTTCAATGATCCCCGCTTCAGTAATAGAGAAGATCGTCAAGCCCCTTAAGTCGATGTTCCCGATAAAGCTTAAGATCCCCGGTCTCCTCTTCATAGATACTCCGGGGCACGAGGCCTTCACAAACCTAAGAAGGCGTGGGGGCAGCATAGCGGACTTCGCGATATTAGTCATCGATATTATGGAGGGCGTTAAGAGGCAGACCCGCGAGAGCCTCGAAATACTGATGGCTAGGAAGGTGCCGTTCGTGGTCGCAGCCAACAAGATAGACAGGATTTACGGATGGAAGCCGAACCCCGACCAGCCGTTCCTGTTCTCTATACGGAAGCAGAGTAAAAGAGTCGTCGAGGAGTTGGAGCGTAGGATATATTCACTGGCAGGGCAGCTCGCCAGCCTCGGCATACCTGCAGAGAGGTTTGACAGGATCCGAGACTTCACGAAGGCCATAGCGATAGTGCCCATATCGGCCAAAACCGGGGAGGGGATTCCGGAACTACTTGCTGTCCTAGCGGGCCTCACACAGAAGTACCTAACCAAGAGGATCATGTTCACGGAAGGCCCTGCTAAGGGCGTCGTGCTTGAGGTTAAGGAGATTCCAGGCCTCGGCACATGCTTAGACGTAGTAATCTACGACGGCATACTGCGGAGGGGGGACACCATAGTAGTGGGCGGGCTTAGGGAACCCATCGTCACTAGAGTCAGGGCGTTGCTGATGCCGCGCCCGCTTGAGGAGATGAGGGCAGCTAGCGAGAGCGCGTTCAAGAACGTGGATGAGGTGGTGGCCGCTGCCGGCGTTAGGGTCAGCGCCCCAGGCCTTGAGGAGGCGGTTGCGGGCGCGCCTCTCTACGCTGTTGAGAGCGAGGATAAGATCGAGGAGTACGTTAAGCGCGTTAAGGAGGAGGTAACGCAGGTTAGGTTCTCCAAGGACATTAACGGAGTTGTCGTTAAGGCAGACACTCTCGGGACGCTGGAGGCTATAGTCAACATGCTTGAGGCTAAGGGCGTGCCAGTTAGGCTTGCTGACGTAGGCCCCCTCACGAAGAGGGAGGTGCTTGAGGCCGCGATAGTGGCTAAGCAGAACAGGTACTTGGGCGTGGCACTACTCTTTAACGTGAAGCCACTACCGGACGCTGAGGAGCTGGCGCGTAAGGAGGGCGTCAAGATATTCCAGGATTCGATAATCTACAGGCTACTCGACGCGTATGACGAGTGGGTTAGGGAGGAGAGGAAGAAGGAGGAGTACTATGAGATGCTCAAGACGGTATTCCCAGCTAAGTTCAGAGTGCTTAGGGGATGCATATTCAGGAGAAGTGACCCGGCCGTGGTCGGCATTAGGGTGCTGGCCGGAGTAATAAGGCCCGGCTACCCCATAATGCGTGACGACGGCAGACCGCTTGGGAGGATATACCAGATACAGAGCAAGGGGAGGAACCTGCCGGAGGCTAAGGCGGGGGATGAGGTGGCGATCTCAATAGAGGGTAACGTGCTCGTAGGCAGGCACTTCGGAGAGGATGACGTACTCTACACCAACCCTAAGGAGGAGGACTTGGAAAGACTGCTAACTAAGTTCAGGAAGTATGTTGATAAGGAGATGATTGAGCTAATTAAGGAGATAATAAGGATAAAGAGGAAGAGGG
>JAMOVB010000077.1 GCA_027061705.1 Desulfurococcales archaeon | reverse complement strand
GACGACCTCAGGGAATAATGTGATGACTACCTTTCCCTCCCTATGATAGATCTTAACCCTGCACTTCCTTAGGTATCTTCCTATGCGGGCGTAGGCCCACTTAATTATAGCAGGCATAGGTAAAATCAGCCCTTAACAACACCTATGGGTCTTAACCTAGCAACTAACGCTGCTATCCTCACCTTATGCGTTACCATTGCGACACGGTCAACATCCTTATACGCTCCTGGGGCCTCCTCACAGACAACCCTCCGTGTAGCTGCGTGTAGGTATATCCCCTGCTTCGCTAGGCTTGAGGTCACCTCACTTGCGCGGTACTGCCTTAACGCTGCGTGCCTTGACATCCACCTGCCGGCGCCATGCGCTGCCGAGTAGAAGGTCCTCTTACCCTCAGGTATGCCCACCATAACGTAGCTTGCCGTCCCCATGGACCCAGGTATGAGTACGACCTGCCCTACCTGCTTATGATCTTTAGGTATGTCTGGGTGTCCCGGAGGGAATGCTCTCGTGGCGCCTTTCCTGTGAACGACGAGTTTAAGTCTCTTGCCGTTAACCTCATGCTCCTCAAGCTTAGCTATATTGTGGGCTATATCGTAGATTACCTCCAGCCCTAACTTATCGGGGTCTGTGTGGAACACCCTGCCAAACGATTCCCTGACCCAATGAGTTATTATCTGCCTGTTAGCGAAGGCGAAGTTTGCCGCCGCGCCCATAGCCTTGAAGTAATCCTGCCCCTCCCTACTGCTGAACGGTACTGACGCCAACTCCCTGTCAGGCGGCCTTATTCCGTACCTCCTCATAGCTCTTTCCATGATTATCAGGTAATCGCTAGCCACCTGATGCCCTAGCCCCCTAGATCCCGTGTGCACCATAACCGTGACCTGCCCTACCTCCTCGATACCGAGTGCCTTAGCTACAGACTCATTGTATATCTTATCAACAACCTGAATCTCTAGGAAGTGGTTCCCAGCGCCCAGCGTTCCGAGTTGGGCGGCACCACGCCTCCTGGCAGTGTTGCTTACTTTGCTGGCATCGGCCCAAGGTATTCTGCCCTTCTCCTCAATATGCTCAACGTCGCTTTCCCAACCGAACCCGTTTCTCACAGCCCACTGTGCCCCTTCGTTAAGCACATTGTTTAGCTCGCCGAAGCTTAGGCGGAGCTTCCCCGTACTGCCGACGCCGGAGGGGACGTTCCTGAATATCGTGTCGACGAGTTCCTTAAGCCTTCCTTTAACGTCGTCGTATCGTAGGTTAGTGCGGAGTAACCTAACACCGCAGTTTATGTCGTATCCAACCCCTCCGGGAGATATTACGCCGTCATCGACGCGCATAGCAGCAACCCCGCCTATGGGGAAGCCGTAACCCTGGTGTCCGTCAGGCATTACGTACGTCGCGTATACCACGCCGTTAAGGCACGCTATGTTAGCGGCCTGCACCAGCGTTAGGTCACCCTTCATCTTGCTTAACAGGTATTCATCAGCAAATATTATTGCAGGTACCTTCATGCAGGGCTTAGTCCCTACAGGTATTTCCCAAGTATACGCGTCTATCCTCTTTAGAGGGATGTTGTGACTCATAAGCGTCACCCAGCTAACTTAAAATAACGGCCGTTTTAAGGACTTCCCTAAGCCCTTAAGTGACCTAATAGAGACGCTCTTAGGTAAAGCTTATGAACTTATAAGCCCCTCCTTAAAGGGTCTTAGGCAGTGGGGAAGGTGATAGGATGCCGGTGTGGCGCTACTCAATGAAGGTTAAGGACGAGGAGAGGATAGCTAAGGCTATGGCGTGGGATGTTCCCGTCTCGCTTAAGGAGACCTACGAGATATTCAAGATAATAAGAGGTATGAAACTCAAAGACGCTAAGAAGCTGTTGGAGGATGTCGTGGCTCTTAAGCAGCCAATACCTTATGTCAGGTATAACCTGAAGGTAGCCCACAAGCGAGGGTTGCCTAACAGGTTCCCTCGCTGGAAGACACCTGTGGGTAGGTATCCCGTTAAGGCGGCAAAGGCGGTCTTAAGGCTCCTTAAGAATGTGGAGAATAATGCTGAGAACAAGCAGCTCGATATGGAGCGCCTCGTCATAATTCATGCGGCAGTGCATAAGGGTAGGTACATAAAGCGCTGGGTGCCCAGGGCCTTCGGCCGTTCCACGCCCAAGATAGGTACTACGGTTAATATGGAAGTCATAGTTAGGGAGGTGTGACGCCATGGTCGACATTAAGACTCACTTCATAGGTTTGAACCTTCTTCGAATAAAGGTAGACGAGTACCTGGCCAAGAACTTCATGCGGGCCGGATACTCTAAGGTGGAGCTAATAAAGACGCCTCTGGGGACTAGAGTCATAATATATGCCGACAGGCCAGCCCTCATAATAGGTAGGCGCGGACAGACTATAAGGAGGTTAACGGAGATCCTTGAGAAGTACTTTAAGCTTGAGAATCCTCAGGTTACGGTTACTCAGGTTGAGAATCCCGATCTAGACGCCCGCATCGTAGCGACGAGGTTAGCCCTAGCCATTGAGAGAGGCTACCACTTCAGAAGGGCTGCTTTCGTAGCCCTCAGAAGGGTGTTAGGTGCTGGAGCAGTTGGCGTCGAGATAATCATAAGCGGTAAGCTAACCTCCGAGAGGGCTAGGTATGAGAAGATAAGGGCTGGTAAGGTCTATAAGACAGGCCACCACATAGAGAGGCTTATGGATAGGGCCGTCATACACCTCCTCCGTAAGCCCGGAATATACGGTATTGAGGTCCTCATAATAAAGCCTGGGGAGCCGGACGACATAATAAGGATTAAGGAGCCGGGAGCGGAGGGTGAGGAGAAGGAAGGCGTGGAGGGTGAGGCAGCATGAGCCTCAAACCCAAGGAGATAAGATCCATGAGCCCGGAGGAGCGTCTAAGGAAGCTTAGGGAGCTGAGGGCCGAGTTAATCAAGCTCAGGACGCAGGCCTACCTAGGAACCCTAACTAATGTTGGAAAGATACGCGTTGTTCGTAAGAACATAGCAAGGATCTTAACGATAATGCGTGAGGAGGAACTCAAGCAGCAGCAAGGGTAGGGGGTTTGAGGAGAAGCCGCAGAAACCTAGCGTATCACGAGTTAGTGGGGCTGGAGGTTATGGTTAAGGAGCACACGTGTGAGGGGCTGAAGGGCTTGAGCGGGAAAGTCGTTGACGAAACCATGAATACCTTAGTTATCAGGGGCGCTGATGGGAGGTTAAGGAGGGTTCCTAAGGAGGGAGGGGTATTCCTTTTTAAACTCGATGAGCACCACACTGTAGAGGTCAGAGGTGATTCCATAGTGGGCAGGCCTGAAGATAGGCTGAAAAGGTATGGGGGTGCTTAACGATGTCTGAAGGTAGTGTGAGGAATGTTGGGATAAGATACCCTGGTTTAAAACCTCCTGAGAGCTCGTGTGACGACCCGCTCTGCCCGTGGCACGGGCACCTTAAGGTTAGGGGAGGTTTGCTCGTAGGTAAGGTGATTAAGGCTAGGGCTAGGAGAACCGTCGTTGTTGAGCGGGAATATCTCGTGTACATAAGGAAGTACATGAGGTACGAGAGGAGGAGGTCAAGGATACACGCTCACCTACCCCCATGCATTGACGCCAAGCCGGGTGACACGGTACTGATTGGTGAGACCAGGCCGATAGCGAAGTCAGTTGCTTGGGTAGTGCTGGGCGTGCTTAAGAGGGGGGTGAGCTGAGGTGCCCGAGAAGAAAGGCGGGGCAGCGTTCAGCAGGGTTAGAAGGGTACCCGGCATAGTCGTCGGCACTAGGTTAAAGGTCACCGATAACAGCGGCGCTAAGGAGGCCATGGTGATAGGCGTACCGGGTCTTAAGACGAGGCTAAGAAGACTTCCCTTCGCCACCGTTGGGGATATGGTCGTAGTCACTATAAAGAAGGGTAACGCCGACCTAGTTGGTCAGGTAATGAATGCAATAATAGTAAGGCAGAAGAAACCGTTCAGAAGACCTAATGGCGTGTGGGTTGCCTTCGAGGATAATGCCTGCGTCATAGTATCGCCTGAGGGGGCGCCAAAAGGCACTGAGATTAGAGGCCCGATAGCTAAGGAGGCCGCCGAGAGGTGGCCTAGACTGTCAACAATAGCGTCTATGGTCGTGTGAGGGGGTGGTGAGTTAATGAAGGTCTCATCTAAGAAGCCAGGCAAGCAGAGGCTTGCTCAAATCAGAGCGCCTTTCCACATCCGCAGGAAGTTCCTTACGGCTAAGCTCTCAAGGGAGCTTAGGGATAAGTTAGGTATTAAGAGGCTCCCTGTAAGGAAGGGTGACGTAGTCCGAATAATGCGTGGTGAGTGGAGCGGTCACGAGGGTAAGGTAGTCGCGGTTGACTACGAGAAGGTGGCGCTGCACATCGATGGCGTAACTATAAAGAAGGCGGATGGCACGCCTAAGTACTACCCGATACACCCGTCAAACGTGATGATAGTTAGGCTTGACCTCAGCGATAAGATGAGGAAGAAAGTCATAGAGCGCAGAAAAGGTAGGGTGGTTGAGCTGGTTGAGGAGAGGCCGGCGCCGGCGACTGCTGAGGAATCAACCAGCGCTACTAGTGAGGAAGGGGAGGAGCAACAGATTAAAAAGGAGGAATCCAAAGCAGAAGAACAGGTTGAGGAGGGGAGCTCCTAATGGCTAGGATGGGATCAAGAAGGCACTTGAAGAGGCTGGCTGCCCCGGAATTCTGGCCGATACTTAGGAAGGAGAGGGTATGGACCGTAAAGCCGTCCCCAGGCCCTCACCCCATAAGCAGGTCGCTACCTTTACTCATCATTGTCAGGGACATACTCGGAATAGCTGAAACGTCACGCGAGGCTAGGAGGGTCATTGCGGAGGGCCATATTAAGGTTGATGGGCGTGTGCGGAGGAATTACAAATACCCCGTTGGGCTGATGGATGTTATTGAAATAGTTGATACGCAGGAATACTTCCGCATGGTGCCCGTTCCGGTAAAGGTGATGTCCTTAGTCCCCATACCTAAGGATGAGGCGTCAATCAAGTTATGCAGAATAGAGAATAAAACAACAGTTAAGGGCGGTCACATACAGCTGAACCTACATGACGGCAGGAACTTACTGGTTAGAGTTTCGGATCCGCAGAACCCTGTCGAGGATAGGTTCAAGACCTTAGGTTCCGTAAAGATTAGCATACCAGCGAATGAATTGGTTGACTACTACCCTCTTGAGGAGGGGTCGTTGGTAATCGTTATCGGAGGTAGGAACGTTGGTAGGGTGGCGAAACTACTTAGCGTGGCTCCCGGCATGAGGCACTATAGAAAGCAGGTAGCGCTTGAGGATCTAAAAGGCAATAAGTTCTACACGACTCTTGACAAGATTATGGTCATAGGTAGGGATAAGCCAGAGATAACGTTACCGGAGGGAGCGGTATGAGCCCGAAGAGAATTGTTTCGGTCTCAGAAGAGGAGATTGAAGAAACGGTTAAGCGCTGGCAACGTAACCCAATGCTTAAACCGAGGATCGCTAAGGTAGTCGTCAACATAGGTGTTGGCGAGTCAGGAGAGAGGCTGCAGAAGGCTGTTAAGGTTCTCAGGGAACTCACGGGTCAGGAGCCCTCCATAAGGAGGGCAAGGAGGACTATTAAGGAGTTCGGGATACGTAAGCGCGAGCCTATAGCCGCCGTAGTAACTCTGAGGGGCGAGAAAGCCCTTAACTTCCTTAAAAAGGCGCTCGAAGCAATAGGTATGAAGGTTAAGGCATCAAGCTTCGACGACTACGGCAACTTCTCATTCGGAATCAGCGAACACATCATACTTCCTGGCGTCAAGTACGACCCGAACATAGGGGTATTCGGTATGGATATATGCGTTAAGATTGAAAGGCCGGGATACAGGGTGATGCGGAGAAGGATTAAAAGGTCGCGAATCCCGAGAAGGCATAGGGTGTCTAGGATGGATGCTATAGCTTTCTTCGTGAAGGAGTTGGGAGTGAGGGTGGTGTAAGATGGGGAAGTTTAGAAAACCTATAAAGAGGAAGTACGGAAGGGGCGTGCAGGTCTGCAGGAGATGTGGCAGTAGGGACGCTGTAATTCAGAAGTACGGCCTATACCTATGCAGGCAGTGCTTCAGGGAGATCGCTGGGGAGCTTGGCTTTAAGAAATACAGCTAGGGAGGTGGTAAGCATTGGTGACTATGGACCCGCTGGCAAACGCTCTCTCCACAATAATGAATAACGAGATGAGAGGCCGTAAGGAGGCAGTAATAACACCGGCATCAAAGCTGATAGCGATGGTCCTCAGAGTCATGCAGAAGTACGGCTACATAGGTGAGTTCGAGCACATAGACGACGGTAGGTGGGGTAAGATAAAGGTTCAGCTACTCGGCAGGATAAACAAGACTGGAGTGATCAAGCCCAGAATACCGATAAAGTATAGGGAGCTTCGTGAGATGCCGCACTGGCTTAGGAAGTACCTACCCTCCCGAGACATCGGCATTTTAATAATATCAACGCCTGAGGGCGTCATATCCCATAAGGAGGCGCTTGAAAAGAGAATAGGCGGCGTCCTACTGGCTTACGTGTACTGATATGGGTGGTCACGATGGTTAAGGAGGTTATCGTGAGGGATGAGGTGGACATTCCTGAGGGCGTTGAGGTTGAGATTGAGGGTAAGAGGGTTGTGGTTAAGGGACCAAAGGGTAGTGTGGAGAGGGACTTCAGCCATGCACGTCACGTGAGGATATATAAGGAAGGCAATAAAGTCATCGTGGAGACGTTCTTCGCCCGGCGGAAGGAGAAGGCGGTTGTTTACTCGATAGGTGCCCACATAAGGAACATGATAACAGGGGTGACGAAGGGCTATAGATACTGGCTTAAGATAATATACTCGCACTTCCCCGTGTCCGTTAAGGTTGAGGGTGATAAGGTAATAATAGAGAACTTCCTCGGGGAGAGAGCGCCGAGGATAGCTAAGATAGTAGGTAATGCTAAGGTGAGGGTGCAGAAGAACGACGTCATTGTGGAGGGCGTAAATATAGAGGACGTTGGGCAAACAGCAGCGAATATAGAGCAGGCGACGAAGATACGGGGCTTCGACAGGAGGGTGTTTGTGGACGGTATATACATCTACAAAAAGGAGCTGATGGAGTAGGAGGTGGTCTGAGGTGAGCGTTGATAGGGAGAGGCTTGTAAGGCTCATAAGATCTAAGAAGAGGATTGAATTCCTAAGAAATAAATGGTGGAAGTTCAGGAAGTTTAGAAATGATCCGAAGTGGCGCAGGCCTAAAGGTAATGATAACCCGATGAGGCTTAAGAAGAAGGGGCACCCGCCCGTTGTTAGCATAGGTTACAGAACGCCTAAGGTAATAAGGGGGTTGCACCCTAGAGCGCTGAGGCCCGTAGTCATTCATAACGTCGGTGAGCTTGAGGGCCTTAACCCTAGTGAGGTTATACTCTATATAGGAAGGACTGTAGGCAGGAGGAAGCGCATCGAGATAGTTAATAAGGCTAGAGAGCTAGGATTCGTCATAGCTAACGCAGGGTGATCGGAATGACGAACCTAAGCATGCAGAAGAGACTCGCGGCTAAAGTGCTTGGGGTAGGTGTATCTAGAGTTAGGATCGATCCGGAGAGGGTTGAGGATATAGAGTCTGCTCTAAGGAGGGAGGACATAAGGAGGTTAATAAAGGACGGTGCTATCTACGTAATCCCAGCACGCAGGAACTCGAGAGGTAGGTGGAAGGTAAGGCACCTAAAGCGTAAGAGAGGTCACCGTAGAGGACCCGGTAAGAGGAAGGGGGCGAGGGGCGCTAGGACCGACGAGAAGAGGCTGTGGATGCATACGATAAGGAAGATAAGAAGGTACCTCAAGTGGCTGAGGGATCATAACGTAATAGACAGGAAGACCTACAGGCACCTCTACCTGTTAGCGAAGGGAGGCACGTTTAGGAGCCTTTCAGACTTAAAACGCCACCTAACAGACATGGGTATTCAGGTGAGGTAAGTTGGCCAGAGGACCTAAGTACAAGGTACCTAGACGCAGGAGGAGGGAGGGCAAGACAAACTACTACAAGAGATACAGAATGATCAAGTCCGGGCAGAGACTTAGGGCCGTGGTTAGGAGGACGTGTAATCAGATAATAGTTCAGATAATAGAGTTCGCTCCACAAGGAGATAAGACCTTAGTCGCCGTAACCAGTAAGAAGCTAAGGAGGTTTGGCTGGAAGGGAAGTCTGAAAAGCACTCCTGCAGCATACCTAACAGGCTTAATCGCGGGCATTAAGGCAAAGAAGTTAGGAATAACGTACGCGATACCCGACATAGGACTTCATCCCTCAGTAAGGGGTTCAAGGATATACGCAGCAATTAAAGGACTAAGGGATGCGGGAGTTGAAGTCCCTGCCTCTGAGGAAGTACTCCCGAGTGAAGACAGGATTGAAGGTAGGCATATAGCTAAGTATGCTGAGATGCTAGCCCGTGAGAACCCAGACGAATTCCGCAGGAGGTTCTCGAAGATACTTGCCAGAGGCCTTGACCCTAGAGACCTGCCTAACCACTTCCTCCAGATAAGGGATATAATAATAGGTTACTTCAGGGCGGGGTGATTGAAGGATGGCACGCCAGATCACATCTCTTGAGGAGTGGGTTCCGAGAACGCGTCTCGGCTGGATGGTTAAGGAGGGCAAGATAAGCAGCATTAAGGAGATATTCGACATGAACCTAGTGATCCAGGAACCGGAGATCGTGGATTACCTGCTACCAGATCTTCAGCACGAGGTTGTAGACGTCAACATCGTTCAGAAGCAGACCGACGCCGGCGAGATGACGAGATTCAGGGTTCTCGTAGTTGTAGGGAACTTCAACGGGTACGTCGGCATAGGATTAGGTAAGGCTAGGCAGGTTAGGCAGGCAATCGGTAAGGCGATAAGGAACGCCAAGCTAAACATAATACCTGTGAGGAGGGGTTGCGGCAGCTGGGCATGCTCGTGTAGCGAACCGCATAGCGTGCCCTTCGCAGTGCTCGGCAAATGCGGTAGCGTGAGAGTTAAGCTAATACCTGCGCCGAAGGGCACGGGGCTAGTTGCTGGTGACGCTGCTAAGGTGGTGTTAAGGTATGCAGGCATTAAGGACGTCTGGACGTGGAGCAGGGGAGAAACTAGGACGACGATAAACTTCGTTGGCGCTGTATACGACGCGTTAAGAAACACGTACAAGTTCGTGACGATCTACGACTGGACTAGGAGGTGATTTGAGGGTGACGTTATACGCCATCATAAGGATCCGCGGTACTGCTGATGTGCCCCCAGACGTCAGCGAGACTCTGCGTATGCTGAGGCTCACAAGAAAGTTCACAGCCGTTATCTACCCTAAGGATCCCACGATAGATGGTATGTTGAGGGTCGTTAAGGATTGGGTAACCTGGGGCGAGATAGACGCCCCAACGCTGAAGGAATTAATACTGACTAGAGGCCGGTTACCGGGCAATAAGCCCATAACCCCGGAGGCTGTTCGAAGAATTTTCAATGGTTTGAGCGTGGACGAACTCGTTAATAAGCTCCTCAATGGCGAGCTGAAGTGGCATAAGCTAGACGGGAAGGTTAAGCCGGTATTCAGGCTCCACCCTCCGAGAGGCGGGTTTAAGAGGAGCATAAAGAAGCCCGTAGGGGCGGGCGGCGAGCTAGGGTATAGGGGCAGGGAAATAAATGATTTAATACGCCGCATGCTC
>JAMOVB010000076.1 GCA_027061705.1 Desulfurococcales archaeon | reverse complement strand
CCTACCTTGCATACCGTGTAGAACTTATCGGTGTCCGGGTCGTACGCTGCTAGGAGGAGGGTTCCGTACTTGCCGGCACGCTTACCCTTACCTGCAAACGCACCCACAACCACCAGGTCCACAGTGTCGGTCATTTCGCTCTTGTAGTCACGCTTGTACTTAATCCACAGCCACCCACGCGACCCTGCCTGATATATTGCTTTCTCATGTATTGCTTTAACCATAACTCCCTCAGCACCCTCCTCTATGGCCTTCAGGAAGAACTTCTCGAGCTCCTCGGGGTCGTCGGTCACTATGTGCTGGGCTATCTGGAACCTGTCGTTCTCCTCAATTATACTCATTAAGACCTTCCTGCGCTCTAGTATAGGTTTAAGCGTGAGGTCCTCGCCCTCATTATACAGCGCGTCGAAAAGGTATACCGCCACTGGGTACTCCTTAACGGCTTCATGTATGTCGTGCTTGCGCTTCCTGTGCATTAACTCTTGGAAGGGCCTCATCTCACCGGTCTCAGGATCTATAGCTACTATCTCCCCCTCCACTATCGCCTCGTTGCTCTTAACATGGGTTCTAACCATCTCAACTACGTCAGGGTACTGGTGGGTTATGTTCTCAAGCCTTCTTGAGAATATGATGACCTTATCGCCCTTCTTATGTATCTGCCCGCGCTCCCCGTCATACTTGTACTCGACCAAAGCCCTGCCGCCGACCTTACTCAGTATTTCGTGTGGGTCGTTAAGCCTCTCGGCAAGCATCGGCCTTATCGGTATGCCGACGACGGGCTTTATGTGCTTAAGCTCCTCAATCCCCTTCTCCGCCAGCACCTTGGCTATGCCGCCTAAATCGGCCCTTATATTGTAGGCACGCTCGATGATAGGCCTGTAGGACTGGCTTCCGGCGTAGGCTATGGCAAGCGCGTCCAACACCGTAGCGTCACCGACACCGAGCCTTAGCCTGCCCTCAATGAGGCGCACTAAGTACCTAGCCTCCAGCGGGTCTGCGTCGGCCAGAAGCCCGGCGATGAGGTTTATCTTAACATCCCTACTCCCCTCCCCAGTAGCCAGCGCGACGCGGGTTAGGGTGTCGTAGACCTTCTCTACGGTCAGCGCCTCCTTAGGGGCCGTTACCGCGAGGAACTTAGCCAAGCCTGCGCCGCCAGAGGACATGCTCCTCCGTTTAAGCTCCTCAGCTGCCTTACCTAGGTCGCCAAGCCTCTTGTACAGCGCCTCAACCTCACTCTCCTTGGCGTGTGTTGCCTTCGCTATTGCCTTAATGAGGAACTTCTCCCCAACCCCGAGTTCAGGAAGGCCTTTCCAATCAGGCCATAGCTTACCTTGAATGAGGTATACGACCTTATCTATTATCTCGGGGGGTGTTTTGCGGAATAGGTCGACGAGTATTAGCGTCATTTGAGTCCTGCTCGTAATTGCTTCAAGCTTTCTAAACGCGTCAACAAGTATTTTTAAGTCCATAAGCTCCCCTAAGTAAATGTGTGGTTTGAGACTAATTAAAAGCTGGAGAGCCCTTAGCGGGCCTCACCCTTTAAAAGCCGGCGTACCGTAGGATTAGCGGCGATGATGACAACCCGGCAAGAAGGTATTGATGCCTGGTCAGTGTTACGCTGAGTTTTAACCGCCTCCATTTCCTCGGATCTCGCTCCACACGTACCTTATGGCTAGTTCGAGATCCTTGTAAAACCTCCTAGGCGGGTTACCTAGGACCTCTATACCTGTTATGAAGCCCTTCCTCTCATTAACGCGGTACGAACTTATGACTCCCTCGTCAACCAAGTCGTCAAGTAGCTTTAGGAGGAATGCCTTAACAGCGGGCTTATTAGCAGGCAGAGTTTCAGTGAACACAACTTTAATCCTCCCACCGGCCTTAACTATGTCCGCTATAACGTTCCCCTTACTCGAAACAACCTTCACGGACTCCGGTCTAGCCTCACCTTCCTCAGTAACTTCAGCCTCGGCAGCCTCCTCCTTCACGAGGGAGAGTAGTTTCTCGAGTATGCTTAGCTCGCGTCTAAGCCTCTCAATGCGCTCCTCAAGATACTTTATCAGGTCCTCCTTCCCTACCTCACCGCTCACCGCCGCCACCCATAAAGTCAAGTAACGTGGTCCTCCTTCCTTCTTCACCGCCTTCCTTAATGATGGAGCCTATTAGCTTAAAGTCCGATTCGAGGATGGGGCGTACGCGCGGGTTGTAGAGCGCTGCTGCAGGGTGGTAAGTAGGCACTACCGTCACCTCCCCAACGCCGGTTATGCTGATTTTATAAGATCTTCCACGCATTCTACTAACCCCCCTCCACCGAACGCCGCCGAGGCGTTGCAGCACGTACTTGCCTGAGTGGTTGCCCAGCGTTACTATAACTGCGGGCCTGATCAGACGTATTATGGAGTCTGTGTGGATGGAGCACGCCTCAACCTCATCATCGCGGGGATCCCTATTGTTAGGGGGTCTGCATTT
>JAMOVB010000075.1 GCA_027061705.1 Desulfurococcales archaeon | reverse complement strand
ACCCTTGTCGTTGTTCTCAGGATGACTGGTAGCTTCAGCTTCTCACTTAACTCTATGCCGACCTTCACAAAGTCCTTAGCTTCCTGAGGGTTGCTCGGGGTTATCATCGGTAGCTTAGCTAACCTAGCGAACCACCTATCGTCTTGCTCCGTCTGCGTGGTTATGGGGCCAGGGTCGTCCGCTATGAGGATCAGCAACCCGCCGTCAACCCCGCAGTACGCCGCCGAGAGTATCGGGTCGGAAGCTATGCAGGCTCCAGGCGCTTTCATCGTCGCTAGGGAGCGGGCCCCGCCTATGGATGCGCCGAGACACATCTCAAACGCTACCTTCTCATTGACGGCCCACTCAACATACATGTCGAGATCCTTACCGAAGCGCTGGAGAGTCATTATCACCTCACTGGAGGGGGTGCCCGGGTAGCCGGAAACTACGTAGACCCCCGCCTCAACAGCTCCCCTGGCTATGGCCTCGTTTCCCATCAGCGCTAGGCGTTTGCCCTCAGGTGCTTTGAGAGGGTTTACGGACACGCGCAAGCCATCACCCCTTAGAGACGCGTGGAGAGTGCGCCGAATACTAGTGCGTGGCGGGGCCTATTATTGCTGACCGCCCTTAAGGCGTTTAAGGAGCGAGCCCCTCTCGACTAACGCGCGGATCGCCTTCGCAGCGTTGGTTGCGTTCGTAACGACTACGGCGTGCTTTGAGACCTGCCTAGCCACCTCCTCGCAGCCCTCACCGTCGAAGTACGTTATTAGCGGGACGCTTGATGCGGGAGCGTATTTCTCGACTGTTCCCGCTATTTCGGAGGCGCTCTCGGCGGCAGTAGGTACGTAGACAAACACGGCCACGTCATAGTACCTCCTAACCTCCTCGACCGTTAGCGACCTAATGACCTGGTCTATGCTGGCGTCGCCGCCGAAGTCCACAGGGTTGCTACCTGTGAAGGTCTTGCCTGCCTCCTCAGCTAGCCTCCTCCCTAATGCTTCAGGAACGCGCGGTATTTCAAGCCCGTGCTCCTCCAACCTCGAGGCGGTTACTACCCCAAGCCCTCCTGAGTTAGTCACTATTAACACACGCTTACCTGGTAGGGACCCGAGCCTCCTGAGGGCCTCACACACCTCGACAAGGTCTGGCACGTCCTCAGCTAGGTAAGCGCCGATCTTCCGGACCGCCTCCCGGAATACCGCGTAGTTCCCTGCAAGCCCTCCAGTGTGGGATCTAACGGCCTCGCTACTCCTTCCTCCCCTACCCCCTTTCAGTATGCAGAGGGGCTTCTCAGCAGCTAGTCTCCCGCCGAGCTCGATGAACCTGCGCCCTTCCTTAACCCACTCGACATACGCTACTAGCGCCTCAGTACGCCCGTCCTCTAGAGCATATTCGAAGACGTCGTTGATCGACACGTCTGCCATATTGCCTAGGCTTATGAAGAACGACACTCCCGAGGAGAGGTTCCTCAGCCTATGCATGACTACGCCGCCCATGGCGCCGCTCTGCATGGCTAGGCCGACGCTCCCCCTAGAGGGTGCTACCTCTATGCTCGCGTGGAGGTTTAAGGCGGTTAAAGTTATGCCTGCGGAATTAGGGCCTACGACCCTCAACTTACTGCTCTCGACGACCTCCCTTAGGCGGCGCTCTGCCTCCTCATTACCCGCCTCACGGAAGCCGGAGGTGATAACCACAGCTAGCTTTACCCCCTTCGAGGACGCCTCGCCGAGGACCGCGGGCACGGCCTTAGTCGGAACCGCTACCACGACGAGGTCGGGGGGCTCAGGTAGCGAAGAGATATTAGGGTAGGCCTTAAGCCCCAGTATCTCCACATGCCTTGGGTTGACGGGGTATACCCTCCCCTTAAAGCCGTACTCTAGGATGTTGCGTAGGACTACGTTCCCGACCTTACCTGGCTTGGGCGAGGCGCCCACCACGGCCACTGACTCTATTTCTTTAAGAACCTCTGCAAGACCCGGCCTACTGCGCAAAACAGGTCCCGAGTCTTCTGCCGTGCCTGAGGAATTTAAGGTGTTTTGAGGCCGGCGGGCTTAAGTTTATTTCGCAGACGTAAGCCTAAAGTGTGGGAGAATGGAGGTAGAGGTTCTCTACGCTAGCTGGGACGACATCCACGAGATGTCCTACAGGTTAGGCCTCATGGCGCTTCAGGACGGGTATTATCCGGACACGATAGTCGGTGTTCTGAGGGGTGGGTACATAGTCGCTAGGATACTGTCCGACGCCGTAGGGCTTAGCGACATAGGTGTTGTCGAGGTTAAGTTCTATAAGGGGGTTGGGGAGCAGGCTGAGAGGCCTGTCATAACGCAGCCGCTGACTACGGAGATAAGGGGTAAGAAGGTGCTGGTCGTTGACGACGTCGTGGACTCCGGCAGAACCTTAGAGGTAGTCAGCGAGCAGGTCAGGCTGAGGGGGGCGGCCGAGGTTAGGACTGCCTCGCTATACTATAAGCCGAGATCTATAATA
>JAMOVB010000074.1 GCA_027061705.1 Desulfurococcales archaeon | reverse complement strand
CTATGGACTCCCTCCTACCGAGCTTAAGCCTCTTCCTAAGTATCTTCGGCGCGAACCTGTCTATAGCGTCCTCAATGATTATGGACATCTTATCCATGTCCAGCTCCGGACGCGGGTACTCCTCAATAAACCACCTCCTAACGGCCTCGAGAACCTCCTTCTCAGCGTCGTTAGGCTGAGGCGTGTCTACATAGTACTGTATGTTCGAGCCAAAGCTTGTGAGCCTAGCTCTAACGATCTTAATCTTAGTATATTCGTCCACGCTATACTCCTCAATGACCTCGACGGGCGCCTCAAGGCTTCGCTCAACTATGGTGGCTGGCAGAACGCCGTGAACCACGGGTGGCGTGACGTCGGCTACCTCACCCTCAGCCCCGGCCCCGCCCTCATCAACGTTGTCTCGACGTCTTGACTTTCTGAACATTTATGCCGTCACCGCATGTACTTATCTGGCATTACCTTTCAGGTGTTTAAACCACATCATGTAAAATTATGATTTCGAATGTATTTATAACTGCCCCACAACTTGGTGTAAGTACTTCATAATTCAACATGTTTAGCGCGCGCATGCGGCTCCACAGACGCTTGATTTCGGAGGTTGATTTAAAAAGGTTTTACGGACTCCACGCCCTACCCAGCTCAAGCCCTGATGGTGTACGAGGCCTCACTACCGTCGGAACCAACTACAGTTATCTTGTAGGTGTACCCTATCTTGGCGGTGTACGTTAGTTCCAGCGCGGTGACGTTGTTGGGCGTCACCTCAAGGCTATAGCCCGTAGCGGCGGAGAGCCCGTGGCCCGGCGTCAGCAGGGTTACGGTACCGTCTGGGGCCTGTATGTAGACCCTACTTATGTTGACTGGCACGCCACCGCCGTTCCTAACATACACTATGAAGTACTTGCCTGTGGCGTTGTAGTAGCCTGACTCCACAACTAGATTTGCTTGAGGCCCGGCGCTCTGGTTGAGCCTACTCCCTATCCACCCGCTGGCGAAGGCGTAGATCACTATGCCTGTCGCTATCGCTATTAGGATCAGCAGCACTGTAGCAATAATCGGTGAGATGGCCTTGCGTAGCCTACGCGGCATTAGATCACCCATGAATATAGGGGGTCAAGACCTTTAAAACATTGTCTACACTACTCAGTTAATCAGTAGAAACCGATTTTTCCGGCCCCCAGCGTGCCTATGAAATGCTTTTCTAAGTGATTTACGTAGGTCATTATGTAGGTACGGCAACCTCAAGTTTTGGTCTAACCCTTTTTAAGTAAGTTCGGCTCGGAGACACTTATCGGTGTGTAAGCCCATGTCAAGCTTCAAGGACTTCGAGAAGGCGTGGAAGGGTAAGGAGAAGACGGTTGGGGAGATAATTAAGGGCGCGTTCAGCAGGGAGAAGCCCCTCAGGCTCAGGCTCGCTATGGCTCACTACAAGATAAACTCGATGATCAGGAGGCTTGAGGTTTACCTAGAGAGGCTTAAGGCTAGGGATAGGGACCTCTTCGAGAGGGTTGTTGACGCCCTCATAAGCAAGGACAGGACGAGGGCTGCGATGTACGCTAACGAGGTGGCGGAGCTAAGGAAGGTTGCTAAGTCCCTGCTCATGGTTCAGGTGGCTCTAGAGCAGATATCGCTGAGGCTTGAGTCCATAAGGGAGCTGGGCGACGTGGCGGTAATGCTCGCCCCCGTCATAGGGGTTGTGAAGGAGGTTAGGTCAGCGATAAAGGGAGTGCTGCCTGAGATAGGTATAGAGCTCGGCGAGGTTCACGACATGCTTCAGGAGACCATGATGGAGGCTGGCGAGATGCTCGGCGTAGGCCCAACCAGCATCTACACCACGCCGGACGCGAGGAAGGTGCTGGAGGAGGCGAAGGTCATAGCGGAGCAGCGTATGAAGGAGTCCTTCCCAGCCCTGCCTGCGGTACCGCCTGCCGCCAAGGCCGGCGAGTCGCAGGCGACTGCGGAGAACTACTGAGCCTGGGGTTAAGCTGTTTTTAAACATGATGTACAGGGTTTTCTTCCGCCGCCCCCAACCCGAGGTGTTTTTAGGGAAGCACCTTACCCTCAACCTCAGCTTCGGTAATCCCGCGCTCCTTTAACACCCTTAACGCGGCCTTAACCAGCCTATCAACCATGGACTTAAGCTTCCCGGGCGTCTCAGCCTCGCCGTAGATCCTCACCTTAGGCTCGGTTCCAGACTTACGTATGAGTAGCCATGACTTGCCGGGGAAGTTAACCCTAACACCATCTATTGTTATTACCTCGCACCCCTCCCCAGCCATGTTAAGTAGCTCCTCACGCATGCGCTCAAATACTGCATCCTTAAGATCCTTAGGCACCCTTATCGAGTACCTCGCTTGGGGGTAGTTCGGTATGTCCGACATGAGCCCCCTTAAGTCCTTACCCTCCTCAGCCATCATACGCACGATTAGCGCCGCCTGGTGTATGCCGTCGATCCACGGACCCCACTCCGGGTC
>JAMOVB010000073.1 GCA_027061705.1 Desulfurococcales archaeon | reverse complement strand
GTTTCCCCAATAACGATGAATCTATTGACCGATGATCTAAGCGCCGCCTTAGTTAAGGCCATCTGGTCGAGCACGTTACTCCCTGCCGACTGCGGTAGGGGGACCACATAGCGGACCCAGCAACTACCGGGTAGCGGGTCTATCTCAGGCGTGTCCTCAATTATTACGACTTTCCAGTGTTTGGGAACGAGGCTGTATAGTATGGCGCGTAGCAACGTAGTTTTGCCTGAGCCAGGCGGCCCTACAATAAGTATTGAGCCCCTACGCCTTATGAAGTACCTGATAAGCTCTACAACAGCATTACTTATGGAGCCCATCCTAATGAGGGCTCTTAAATCGGTGTTTGACGCGGGTTTCTTCTTTCGTATAACTATCTCGCCCCTACCGTCAGCTATGTCCGGATGAACTAAGTGGATGCGGTGCCCGCCGTCCTCCTCCGGAAGGTTGGCGTCGACTATAGGGTTTGCCTTACTTATTATTCTCCCTGCACGCTCTGATAGCAGGTTAAGGTATTCAAGAAACTCGAGGTTATCCTCTATGACTATATTCGTGGGTATGTAGTCGGTCGCTGGATCGGCCGACATCACGGCTGAATGCCTAACCCAGACGGGGCCGGGACCCACTATAGAGATGTCCTCAACGTAGGGGTCGTCAATTAGAACCTGTAGCTTCCTGTATTTAACCTCCTCACGGAAAGCATACGCTGCTCTAGCCTCACTAACTCTCTCCCTCCCCAATTTCAGGATCTTCAATGCCGTCCGGAAAAGAGAGTAGGGGTTCCCGTCCTCGACGTCACCCCCGCTCAGTATTATCATTTCAACATTCTTCCTAATCTCCTTAGAGACGCTCTCAATAGCCGCCCTATCGACAACGTACCTGTACCTACCCTCACCCTCACGCAGTATACTTACTCTCGCTATCCCAACTCTATATTGAGTTATCTGCTCGCCCATGTGCATCGCCTCAAAACTTATATTCTTTTTAGAGAAAAACAAAACCTTGTTTAGAATGTATTACGTTCTCAAACCTATGCTATGTTAACATTCACTGTTGCTTTCTTCCCAGTATTCTCATTAAGCAGGCTAAGCACTAAGGTCTTAACGCCTACTCTCGTATTTACTGTCACGCTGAGCGTCACTGAAGTTCCCGGCTGCAGCGTCGTGGTCCCGGATGCTACGTTAACACTGTATGCGTTGATTACTGAGCCGTTGGCTAATATTGCCTTAGCGGTAACGCCAGAGAGTGAGTAATTGTATGTGCCTGTATCCTTAAGCTTTATGACGAATACCTGCCCGCTGCTAGTGTAGGACTTCGATATTACGACGCCGCTAATCTGCGGGGTGGCTGTGTAGGAGTTTATCCTTGAAGCTTGAGCGCCAAGCCAGCCCTGCAGCGCTAGCGCCACAGGTATCGCTATAGCTACTAACGCCAGTATGACTACTAGGTCGCTCACACCGGCTCTCAGTGCGCGGGTTCTTCTTAGGGGGTGGTTGCGCACTTGTATTCACCCACCTTAAGTAGTGCTTAAAAAGTGTTCCTAGCGCCACTCGCTTTTTAAGGTCTTTGATGACGAACCAAGTTAACGGGTGTTGTTAAATGCATGAGTTTAGAAAGAGGCTGAAGCTGATAATAGGTGCTATGGCTGGCAGAGTCGTAACGCCGGGCGATGTGGTGTCCTTAACCGGGCTCCCTAGGTATGAGGTGCTGGCAACATTCCACGTTCTCGAGGCTCTCGGGATTATCGAGCCGTTAATAGAGAAAGGTAATTACAGAGTCTATAGACTTACTAAGCTCGGTATGCGGCTATTGAGGGCGCTGGAAGCGGCTGATAAGTTCACAATAGAGGTTGTGGAGAGCGGTGAGGCTGTTGAAAGCTCCTTAAGTACCAGCCAGTCCTCCGAGGGTGAGGCTGTAGTAGAAAACTGAGAAGCTCAGCGAGGTAACTCCTCCTCACCACTCAGCTAAAGCCGGTCTCATCACGGCACGACTCGAGACTAGGGGGTGCGGTACGTGAAAGCTATCAACAAGTCATACGCCGTGAGGCTTTATAAGGAATTCAAGACGTACTATTCGACCGCTAGCTCTAGAGGACGCGTCGGTATGTCATGCGTCAAGGAGCTCAGGGAGCTTAACACATGCCTGAAGAGTGTAAGGGGTAACGCCGGCGATGAGAGTAAAGGGGAGGCCGTTAGGAATGTTGCACTAGCGTTCCTATTGTTTCCGGCAGACCCTACGGGAATCTCCTATGGTGTGGGCGCCGCCACCTACTCTGTAAGTCTACTTATTAAGAATGTAGAGAGGAAGAACTCCGGCGTTAGGGACGTGATTAGGATCTACCGGAGGTTGCTAGCGTCTCTTGAGGGCGAGCTTAAGTGCTAGGTTGAGGGATGGGAGTACGGTTAGCGCTGGTAGCGGTTGCGAGGTAGCCGGGTATGCTTTAATAGTAGTGTGTAAGGCAGAGCAGCAAATAGTCGTTAGGGGAAGGAAGAT
>JAMOVB010000072.1 GCA_027061705.1 Desulfurococcales archaeon | reverse complement strand
ACCGCCGGAACCCTGCCAACTATCCCTAGCCACTGGAGGAAGGAACGGACGTAAAGGGAGTAGTAGTGGAGCGTCATCTGCGCCTTCCTCCTATCCTTAGACCCCCTCGGGAAGCCGTTCCTAAGCCTGCTTAGCCTCCACCTAGTGAAGTCCCTGTAAGTCAGATCCTTGACGAGCTCCTTCCCAGCAAACTTAAGGAAGTCCGAGATGCCCGCCCTATACGCCTTAACGGTCTTCTCGGAGGCGCCAGCCGCCTCCATGGACAGCAGGAACTCCTCCATAGCGTCCCAAACGCTGAACTCCCTCACCCCCTCAGGCGGGTCCGGCAGTTCGAACTTAACCACAGCCACGCACCGCGGGTTGGTTAAATTCACTATTACCTTAAAAGACCGTTAACCCTACAGCAACTCAGCCCCGACCAACCTGTCCCTAAAGAATTCGTACGGAACTAAAACCCTCCCAACGCCCTCGACATCGAGGTCTAGGAAGCCTGAGGCTATCCCGAGAAACACCGCCTCCCTACCACCAAGCAACTCCCCAGCATCCTTAATGCTGCCGCACATCCTAACAGGCCTAGGCAGCGCCTCGAGGGAGAATGTAATCACCCTAACACACCTCCTAATGCCCGCAAGAACCTCAGCAACCTCGGCAGGCCCTCCCCTACGTGCCGCCGCCTCAGAAACAGCGTTAAGGAGTGCGCAGGCAAACCTTCCGGCCTCCGTAGCCAGGTCCTCGCCACACAAGCGGGCGGCGATCCCGGCGACCCGCGACCGCATGCTCGGGGCTTGGCTGAAGCGCCGTGAGGACCTCGAGAGCCACGTCTCAAGCGCCCTAGCCTCCTCAACATTTCTGCAGAGTCTTAGGAGCGCGGCTAGGTACGTGGGCTGCTCTAAGAATCTGCGCAGGCCCTTTAGTATTAGGGTGGTTCCAACCTTCAACGTGGCGTAACCCGGGCCGTAGTAGATGGAGTAGAGTAGCGTTGGCAACCTGAAGAACGGGTTTAGGGGGTCGGGGGGTGTGGAGCCGAAGACGAATCGGATGTATCTACCGTACCTGCTGTTGAAGTGCTTCGGGCAGAACACAGCGTTCTTAGGGGGGATCGACCAGCACGCCTCCCTCCAAAGCCTTAGGTACTTAAGGCCCTCCCCGGAGGGGGCCATCTCAAGATGTACTGAGCCGGGGCAGACTCTCGGCCCGAAGGGATTTCGGGAGAACCTCAGTCTAGTCCCTGCCTGCACCGTCGTTATGCCCTCGAGGCCCTCAACCTGGGCCTTAAGCGCTGAGCGCGTGATGACGTACTCCGAAAGCAGTACGTTAAGCTTAGGGCCCGGTATGAGGCCTAACCTGCAGCTCGTGCTAAGCCTAGTCATGCTTGACAGTTTGAAGGACGCTTCAATCGCCCTAACAACCAGCAATGACCGCACCTAAGAAGTAGTCTACGCGGGCTTAAAGCCCGCGTCGCCGCCCTACACGTAAGTCTTGCTTATGTCTAGAACCTCCCCTGTCTTCTCAATAGCTATGTCGAAGGCTGTCTCAGCTATGGTCTCCATCTCCCTGCTAACCTCGTTCAGCCTGTCGGTAAACTCGCGTATTGTTAGGTAGGCCTTATCAAGGCCTAACTCCTTGAATACGAGCTCGTTGTACTTCTTTATGTGTCCGTGGTACTCCTTAATCAGGTTGAGGACTTCGTTGACTATGTAGGGGTTGAGGTTCCTTAAGCACTTGTCGATTCTGTCCACGATGAGGAGCAGGGTGTCCATACACTCCTTAAGTAAGTCCTTAGTGTTCTGGAGCTTCTCAACCACGCTAACCCCGCCTTTAATCAGTATCTCTGCTGAGGCGCTAAGCGCGTCGGCAGCCTCCTCAAACGCCCTAACAACTCCCCGATACTCGGTAGCTAGCGAGGGCTTTATGCCTAAGTACCTTCCCAGCGTCCTGTTAGTCTGCGAGAGCAGGAGCTGCCTGACTGTTAGCGCATGCAGTCTGTCGACCTCGGACTCGAGCTCCATAACCTCGTTTAGCAGGTATGGCCTGTTCTCGAGGAGGGCTGTCTGTATGTGCTGTATCATGAACTTAACTAGGTTGGCCATCCTCCCGATTATTGTTGATGCGGAGTACTTGCTAGCATCTATCAGCACCTGGATAGTCATCTTGCTCGGGGTGTTCTCTATAACCTCAGCCCCTATCAAGCTCCTCACAACATCCCTTATGACCCTGAGATGGCTTTCCGAGAGCACACCGTCAACCGTCTCAACAACTATGGTATCCATACCCAGTATGTATCCAGCGTAGATAGCCCTAACTAGGAGATTCTCGGAGGAGCTCTGCCCGACCTTAATGATTAGCTTACGCCCCTTCTTCTTCTGAAGCATTGTTATTGGGGCCAGCCGGAGCGTTCCATCCTCGAGAACCTCTATGCTCACCGTGTCGCCGGGGGATAGGCCTACGGATTTTACCCAGGTTGACGGCAATGATATCATTAGCGTTGACCTACCGAACTT
>JAMOVB010000071.1 GCA_027061705.1 Desulfurococcales archaeon | reverse complement strand
ACTGCTCAGTGCCGCGCACCTATCTTGACTCTTTTCAATGACTATGACTTGATTCTTCTTTAAGTTGATAACCTTAAGCAACTCCTCGGTAACGCCGCCACCCCCTATAACGAGTATTCTCATAGCGTCCTCCCTAAGGTGTTTATGCAGGCCGTGAATTAATAATGCTTCGTCGCTTGTTTAAGGTTTCGTTAGCGAGATTGTTCTCCGGCCGCATATGAAGGCCAGAAGCAGGAATACGTTAAGGTACTCTATACGCCCCATGAGCATGACCGCAGTTATTATTAGCTTAACGCCTACGGGGGCTGTGCTCGACACCACGTTAACGCTCAGCCCAACACAGCTTGCCGCCGATGTCGTTTCGAATAGGGCGTTCGTGAAGGAGTAGCCGTAGGCTGATATAGCTAGGGCTGCGGAGACTATTACCGCCGCGTGTATTACGATGAACAGTAAGGCCGCAGCGATGTCAGCCTCTCCCACGCTCTTACCTTGAACCGATATAGACCTGTAGAGGGATGATGGGGATATCATGGATTGTACGTAGTGTTTTAACTTCTTCATAAATAGCATGAGCCTCAAACTCTTTATACCGCCAGCCGTTGAGAACGTCATACCCCCTATAAACATGCCCACTATTAGGAGCGCTTTAGTAACGTCCTTTAAGCTAGCTATGGGGCCTAAGTTGAAGCCCGTGGTCGTCATCCCGGAAACCATGTTGAAGAACCCCATTTCAAACGCCTTAACCCAGCTCCTGACGCCCTCCTCATAGTGGTATGATAGGGATATCAGAACGGAGAGGAATATTAGCGACCCCATGTAATACCTGAACTCCTCAGACATGAATAGCTGCTTCCACTTGCCGGTGAATAGGGAGTGAAGGTCTATGAAGTTCATGCCGCCTAGGATCATGAAAGCCATAAACGGCCAGTAGGTGGCGGGTGCGTACTTGTATATGGTGTTGTAACCGTTATCGTATGTTGACATCCCTCCCGTCGCCACGGTGGTCATCACGTGGTTTAACGCGGCGAAGAGCGGCATTCCGGCGAGAACGTAGAATACCGTGCCAAGCACCGTTAAGAGCACGTAAATAAGTATCAGCCTTATCGCAGTCCTGTAGAACGTCGTCTCAAGCTTCATAGGCCTCTCAACACCGTATAGCGTCCTAGCTATCCTGTAGAAGTAAGGTATCAGAACCATCGCGAAAACTACGAACCCAAGCTCCCCCGTCCACTGCATGAACGACCTCCAGAATAGGATGGAGTGCTTCAGATGCGACGGTGTTAGCACGGTGAAGCCCGTTCCTGTGAAGCCGCTTACGGACTCGAAGAAGGCGTCCACGAAGTCTATCTTTATCTGTAGGGCGAGTGCCACAGCGGATATTAAGGGTATTACAATCCAAGCTATCGACGCCGCAACCAAAGCCTCGAGGGTGGTTAGGGGCTCCGCCCTAACCCTACTTATGGTGAGGCCCACAGCTAGTAAGCCAAGACCTATGAGGAGGAAGTACTGGCTGAGCGGCTCGTGGTATATCACGTCTATTAGTGGAACTACAAGCATCAGCCCGCCCAACACCGTCAGGAGACCGCATATGGCCTTCCCTATGCTGGCAAGCCTCACTGCGACACCGGAGTATGTTTAAAGGCTGGGGAAATTAAGCTATCCCGGAGCCTCTCGCTAACGACCTCCGAGCTCCTGCCTTATAATATTGTTTGACGCTAGGGCCTTGCAGAGCGTGCATAGGGCGTCGCCAACGTCGACCTCGCCCCGCACAACCTTACCTACGTACTCGACTATCAAACTCCTTATGCTGCCATCACGCAGTATCCTCTCAACAACCGAGGATCTGGATCGCCTCGACGCCAGGTAATTTGAGACCGCAGCAGGCGTGACTCCTAGGACCTTAGCGGCTTGGTAGATTGAGTAGTTGTACTCGTTAACAAGCACTCTCGCCATGGCGGCCCTTATCACGGGTATTAATTCCCTAACTCTCCACTCGCATGGAGGCCTACTCATAAGCGTACCCCAGCTAACAAACGTTGGGGCAACCTCCCTTAAAACTTTAACCACGTTAAAGCGTCTTACCTTCCTTCAATCTCTTCACACAGGACTCTACGCATCTATGGAAGGACGTTCCCGAGAAGCCGTACTCAGCGCACATCTCCCTACACTTACGTAGGGCATGAGTTCTATCATAGTAACTTAAGCCCGCCTCACTCAAAATAACACCCGCTACATCCATTAAGTCTCTTAGCTAACCCCCTACTAAAGCTTTCCCACGTAACCTGCCGAACGCCCTGCTTTTACTTTTTAAGCGAGGTTATTGAAATTAGCTTATTTACTCTGAGCTGTGTAAGTAAAGGGACACTCATCATCCTCACCGTGAGGTGATGCTCACGTGAAGTACATGATAAAAGCTAAGGTAGAAGTAGACGGCATGGTTGAGAAATCCGACATAATAGGGGCGATATTCGGTCAAACTGAGGGGCTTTTCGGCCCGGACTTCGACCTAAGGGAGCTCCAGGATAAGGGTAGGATAGGTAGGATATCCGTCGATATAAAGCATCAGGGAGGTAAGACGTACGGCGAGATATACCTGCCATCAAATCTAGACAAGGCCGAAACAGCGTTGGTAGCGGCAATGCTTGAGATGGTTGATAAGGTAGGCCCGTTCAACGCTAGGATAAGGGTCGTGGACATCGTTGACCTCAGATATGAGAAGATAAGGAAGATAACCGAAAGAGCTAAGGAAATCTTGGAAAAGTGGTTTAGAGAGAGAACCGTTGACGTTAGGGAGATACTTAATGAAATAGAAAGCGCTGTGAAGACAGGCGGCATAATAAAGTACGGCCCGGAGGGCCTCGTAGCGGGGCCTGAGGTTGATAAGTCAGACACCGTCATAATAGTTGAGGGGAGGGCGGACGTAATAAACCTCCTTAGGTACGGCTATAAGAACGCCATAGCCATAGAGGGTGCTAAGGGGAAGATACCCGATTCTGTTATCAAGCTATCACGCAGGAAGAAGACCATAGCGTTCCTCGACGGGGATCATGCCGGCGACTTAATACTTAAGGAGTTACTCAGAGTTGCTAAGGTAGATTACATAGCTAGGGCGCCGCCCGGCCGCGAGGTTGAGGACTTAACGGGTAAGGAGATCGCCAAGGCACTCAAGAACGCTGTGCCTGTGCAGGTATACCTACAGCAGGTGTCTAAAAAGCAGGAGGCAGCGAAGCCACAGGTTAAGCAGCAGGTGACCGTCCCTGAAGTGACGGCCGTTCCTAAGCCCGAGGTCCTGGAGACTTTCCAGATACCTCAGTCGGTGATTAAGGATATGGAGTCCATTAGAGGGAGCCTGGAGGCGATAATATATGATGACAAGTGGCGTAAGATAGACAGGATACCTGTCCGCGACTTAGTCGACTACCTACTCTCAACCGATAAGAAGGTACATGCGATAGTTATGGACGGCATCGTCACGCAGCGCGTCGCGGATGCATGTTCTGTCAAGGGCGTTAAGCTAGTGGTTGGTGTTAGGGTGGCTACGATAACTAAGAAGCCTGCGGGAACTGTCATACTGACGTTCGACGACATACTCAGGTAGAGGGCGTTAAGGCTAACTTATTTCTTGAAGAAATCCATTAACGTTCTAGTACCCTTACCCGCAGCCTCAAGCTGCTTCTCCGTAACCCCGAAGTACGAGAGTATTCTTAATGCCGCCGGAATTATCTGGTGCTTCACGTAGTACTCGGCATCAACATCCTCGGGCTTGACCATCATGTAGGGGTACGCCCTCGACGAGATCTTCCCGGACCCCTTAACTATTACATAGCCTACCTTACTACCAACGTCTACCTTTATGCCAGCCTTAGCAAGCCTCTTAGCAGCTACGACGTGGGGGGCGTCGACGGAGTACTCTTCAAGTCTCCTAGTTATCGACTTCCATATTATCAGCTTCTCTATAGGTATCCTACCCTCACGCAACTCCTTAACAACCCTTCTAACGTAGTTTATGGCGTCGTCAACCTTACCTGTTGAGAGCACGATCTTAGCCACCTCCTCCTGCACCTCCTTGGCTATGTCGGTCCAGTCGCCCCTCACAGCCTCGAAGCCGACTATGTCTACACGCCCGTCTAGAGTTAGGCCTACGTACCTCTTCTTAGCCTCGGTGAAGAATACTCTCCTGTATATCTTATCGATCTTTATCTCAAGCCCCAGCTCCTCCTCAACCCTCCTTATGAACTCCTTAACCCTCCGCTCATCATAGCTTACGAAGAGGGAGTCCGTATCGCCGTATATTACCCTAAGCCCCAGAGACTTAGCTATCTCTATTGCCTTAGTTATTGTCGCCCTGCCTAACGCCGTTACGGCCTCAGCTCCCTCCCTAAAATACCATCTGGCGCCAACCCAGCCCATATAGCCGTAGGAGGCGTTCGCAAGCACCTTGAGTGCCTTTTGACGCTCGTCAAGTAACCTATACTCCGGCGAGTCCGGCGGATACTTCTTCATCTCCTCCTTAACTTTCTTGCGTAGCGTTAGGAGCGTCTCCAGGACACTCTTGTAGAAGCCCGGCGGCTCCTTCCTGAACTTGTAACCAAGCCCGGGTATTATGTAGCACTTATCCTCCCCGCACTCACCCCGCACGAAGGTGTCCGGGCCTATGTTGTACTTTATCATTAGGTTAGGATACATTGATGAGAAGTCTAGAACGGCAACGTTGTCGTGGACACCCTTAACAGGCTCGAGAACTATGGCTCCCTTATACGGCTCGTAAGGCCTCTCAACCCTGTTGGGCACTAGCTCGCCGTACTTAAATGCCGCCCTAATTAAGTACCACTCAAGCCTAAAGCCTACGGACGCGGCTCCAACCTGATCTAAGGGTAGCCCAGTTAGGTTCGAGAGCTGGATAGCGAAGGGCAGGAACTTCTCAGCGAGGCCCATAGTTGAGACCACGTCATCCCTAGCGTACTTGAGTAGGATCTCACGCTTCTTAGGGTCGTCCCAGTACTTATATATCTCGTACCACGGCACATTAGTTCTCTCGCTCTTCTTCATAACACCTAAGTAATCGGCTACCTCCTCCAGCGACTTTATCTTAACCTCATGTATCTCCTCAGCGAAGTCGTATAGATCGACGTTAAGCCTGCCGGGAACCGAGATGTGGCCGTAGGCCGACGTTCTTGGCTGAGCGTTCCTTACGCGCCCCACATCAAGCTTAACGCCTATGACCTTACCTCTATCCAAAAGGTACGGCCAATCGAAACCGTTTGAATTGTAACCGACTATCACGTCCGGATCGTACTCAAGCACATACTTTCTAAAGCCCTCTAGAACCTCCCTGTCTGGCTTAGGGCCTCCATCACCTGCCTTGAGTAGCTTAACCTCGCCCTCGGAATTCATTAGCGACACTATTATCACGGGGTCCTTCTCGGGCCTCGGCGCTCCCGACGGGTTATAGACCTCTATGTCGAACGCAAGCGTCTTGAGTTTCGGGGGCATTCTCTCCAGCTGCTTGTACGTGGGATTGCTCACCCTATACACTTCGGGAACCCTATACCTTCCCTCGCTGAACGGGCCTTCAGCCTCGACCTCATACCAGGCGCAGGGCGTTATGTCCTTATCTATCATGTACCTCATGGCGAACCTTATGTCTGCCTCGAGAACCTCCTTAACCCCCTTAATCAGCTTAACCTCCTCTCTATACGTTCTCACGTATTCAGGAATCTGAGTGACTATTCTTAAGGCCTTGACGGGCCTTCCGTAGTACTTCCTATCGACAACCTCGGCACTTATTATCGGTGAGGCAGGCTTGCTTAGCTTAAGCACCTTACTCCTAACCTCCTCGGGGTCGGCACTGTCTTCGAGTAAGGCGTAGAAGTACGGCCTGAATGACGGGTCCTTAATAAGTATCGGCGTCCCGTCCTCCTTAAGGGCCCAGATAAGCACTACGGGAGTTCTTCCAACGACCTCGTAGCTAGTGTCAAGGAGGTAGAACCTGAGCGTCATTAGTGAATGCCCTAATTAAAACTCGCTATGGGCGTAATAAATAAAAGCGGAATGCTATGGAGCTGCATCACTACCTAGCTTAAGCTGCAGGCCTTCTGCACCTGCCCGCAACAGCCGCCAGCACTAAAACCAGCAGTATGACGAGGCCTATCAACCCCCACGTCATGCGGCCGTAGTACTCGTGAAGCATTATTGACGTAGTTGTCACGGTGCTGTAGACGTAATGTGTCAGCGTCGTCGAGACCGTCGACGTAGTCGTTATGGTCACGGTCTTGGGCGGGTGAGGCAGTACGTGGTTATGGACGTACGGTACTGCAGCGAGTACGGCGGGCGCCCCCACCTGCTTATCGTAGCTGCTCAGTATCCTATACTGCACGCTGCTATTAGGTGCTAGCAGATCCACCACGTCCGGAGCTATGCCTGCAGCCAGCGCCATAGGCTCGGCGCCCCCTATAGCGTTTTTAGATGGCATAACGTCGACCTTCATGACTCCATACGGCCTATGCGGGTCAAAGGCAGTCACCGCCACCACGTACCTCCAGTGCTCCATATTATTGACCCAAGGCTTAACGTACTTCATCGGGATGTATATCATTATTGAGTTACCCTTAACGGAGACGTTAAGTCCCGCGGGGTTCTTAATCACGGTTCCGTTAGCGTAGATTAGGACGACCCTAGCATGCCAGGGCGGTGCCTCCGCAGGAAGTATTATAGCGAACTGCCACGCGTCAACACCCCTGATGACCGTGTTTAGGCCGTACGTGAATATGCTTCCCGGCACGTTATTCATGCCGTGCACGTATATCTGAATGTTCTGGAGGCTGAAGCCTAGGCTGTAGTTGTAGATGTTGCTCCCTATCTTGCTTAAGTTGACTATGAATTCTATGCCAACCTCCCTATTGTACCTTGAAGTGAAGCCCGTTAGGTCAAGCACGCCCTTCTCATACGCTTTAAGCTTAGGGTATACGTACGTGTGAGGCCCGTTATCATCGCCTGTCGGGTCCTTCATCGAAAAAACAGTCTCCCAAACCCCCTTCTTAGTGTCGGGGGATGCGGCGCTGGCCACGTAAGCCCCTCCGTTAAGGGAGGGGGTATGCGTTAGAGGTATGGCGACGGATATCAGAAGCGTGACTGCAAACGCTAGAGCTAAGGCGTGCGATGCCTTCACCCTCAGCACCCTCCTTTTGAATATGGGAGAAGCATATAAGGCTTAGCCATAGCACGTTTTAAGCGTTAGGCTGAGGTTAGGTCGGTGGTTGCTTGCACGTAGCCCTAACTAACGCCGACCTATGGGGTGTTGAGGGTGACACCCTTGTTTTGAGGGACGGCCTCATCGAGGCTATAGGGTGGGAGGATAGCCTGCGGCAGGCGCTTGAAGGGGCGCGGGAGGTGGATGTTGAGGGCGCATCCATAATCCCCGCCCTCCACGAGAGCCATGCCCACCCCTACGTCTACGGCAAGCACTCGATCGACCTGCGCGGCGTCCGAAGTGTTGAGGAGCTTGTCAGGATCCTAAAGTCGTTCATAACGCGTGGTAACCACCCCTACGTCATAGGTAGGGGATGGGATCACGAGCTATTTAAGGAGCGCAGGATGCCGTGTATCAGCGACCTTGACAGAGCCTCTGAGGAAGTCCCCATAATCATAATAAGGTTCTGCGGGCATGTTGGGGTTATCAACAGCGCTATGCTTAAGCACGTAAGCGAGGCGGGAGCATACGGCAGGCTAGCGAAGTACTTAGAGGTTAGAGACGGGAGGCCTACAGGCATAGTCATCGAGGACGGCATTCAGATAGTGCTCAACACCTTGCCTAAGCCCAGCCTTAAGGAACGTGTTGAGGGAGTCGCGCGTCTGCTGAGGGAGTACTTGAGCTATGGAGTGACGTACGTTAACTTCATGAGCGTGTCTATGGACGAACTACCCGTTATCGATCAAGCAGTAAGTAGTGTCGAATCAGTTAATGTCGCTGCATACGTTGACGAGGCGGACGTGGTGGGCAGGCCAGACGTTAGGGGCCTTCCAAGCAGTGTGGGGCGCGTCGCCGTTGCAGGCGTTAAAACGTTTGCCGACGGCTCTCTAGGGGGCAGGACGGCGTACCTACGCGAGCCTTACTCGGATAGCGATACCCGCGGGGTTCTCCTTAAAAGGAGTAGCGAACTCCTCAGGCTGTGGGAGCGTGTGCGAGGGCTGAGGCCGGGTGCCGAGCTCGCTATTCACGCGATAGGCGACGCTGCCTTAGATGAGGTGCTTAAGTTCATCCGCGATGCTGGCGGCGCTGAGGGTATTAGGGTTGAGCACGCTTCTCTAGCACCGCCCGACGTGATTGAGGGGCTGTCGGAGTCTGGCGTTAGGGTCGCTGTGCAGCCGCACTTCCTGGTTAGTGATTGGTGGGTGGAGAGGAGGTTGGGGCGTAGGGCTAGGTGGGTTTACCCGTTTCGATCGATGCTTAAGTCCGGCGTAATGCTGCATGGCAGCAGCGACTACCCGGTCGAGCCCTTAAACCCCTACTTAGGGATGTCCGCCGCGTGCAGTAGGGGTATGCTGCAGTACTTAGGCCTCACCGAGGCCTTAAGCGTTGAGGAGGCCCTAAGCCTATATCTGAGGGATCCCTTCTTCGGCGCCACGAGCCTCTCGGGAGGCGCTAGGGCCGACATCGTCATACTGGACGCTAGGCTAAGGAGCGTGAAGCCCTACGACCTAGCAGCCGTTAGACCTGCCGCAGTGATAGTGGGGGGTAGGGTTAAGGTGCTTGGAGTGCAATCACCGCTTGTTGAGAAGCTCAGCCAACTCCCTCGCTAGCCTCTTAGAGGACTCTAGAACGGCATCCATATTCATGTAGGACCAGCTTCCGAAACGCCCGTGCGGGAATACACGCGAGGATCTGAGCTCCGGCACTACCCTCCCTAAAACCCTGCTGCGGTCCCTATCGTAGAGTACGTAGGCATCCTCCCAAAACCAGGATCTAACGGCGCGCACGCGCCCGCCCCTGACAAGGTCGAGAGCTTCTAATCCCTCAAGAACTGAGCGCTCGATGCCCTCTACATCGCCTGCCTTCAGATCATTCACTGACGTCTCAGCGATTAACGCTACCGAATTAGGCGGCGCGTTAGCGGGCGAGTAGTTGCTCAGCACCCCAACCCTATGGAACACGACGTCCTTACCGGGGAAGTAGATCCAGTGGTACGGCGGGGCGATACTGCCTTCGAACCCCACCCCGGTTACGACAAGCGATACGGACTTAAGCCGCCTTAACTCTGGGGCGTCCGGCCCCAGCACATCCTTAAGTACGGAATCACTCCTCGAGAGCGGCGCCGTGTACACTACCGCGTCGCACTTGAGGCTTAGGTCGCCGTCACAGCTAACCTCAAGCCCCCCGGAGTATGGCGTCACGCTCTTAACCGGCGCGTTGCTGAACAGCTTCACACCCTCCTCAGCTAGGAGCTTGGTTAAGGACGTGGCGAGCGCCTCAATACCTCCCTGCGCTGGGTATGAGAATATCAGCTGATGCTTATACGCCTCAACGTCGAGCCCGACCGCAGCTCTAATCACATCCTCTAGAGGGGGGTTAGGCACCCTGCCCCCGACCCACTCGAGAGTTATGTTCCTTAAGTCGGTCTTCCATAACTTCATATTATACGGTATTAGATACTTCTCAGCTATGGCATCGCCGAACACGTACCTTATCCACTCAAGGAAGTTCTCCGGGGGCTTGGCCTCCCCGGTAACCCTCCTCACGTAGGCGTCTACAACACCCTTAAGGCATTCGAACCTCTCCTGCGGGGGCAGAGCCCCGATCCCCACCTCAAACGGGTACTTGACGTACCTGCCCCCATACCTTACTTTACTGTTTCTGCGGTGAGTCACTACGGCGGTATTGAGGAGCGAGAGCATCTCCCTAACTATGTCGGCGCTTCTGCTGAACATTATGTGCGACCCGCCAGTATCGAATA
>JAMOVB010000070.1 GCA_027061705.1 Desulfurococcales archaeon | reverse complement strand
CCCTCCAGAATTTCGGCACACCGCCTACGTTCTTAGGAGGCCCGTCGGCGATGTCGTGAAGCGCTATCACACCGCCGTCCCTCACTAGGCTCCCATACCACTTGAAGTCCCTCGCAACGCCTTCGTATGAGTGATCGCCGTCTATGAATAGCATGTCAGCGCCCGAATTACCGAATATTCTTCTCACCGTATTGAGGACCTTGAGGTCGTGGCTATCCCCTCTTATCAGCACTATCTTCTGCCTCCCCCTAGCGAATCTCCTGTAGATGAGCTTCCGGAGGGGAGGGTAACCGCCTCCGAACGGACCTCCCGGGAGGTCAATACTCACTATCACCGCGTCGTCGCTACACACTCTAGTCCACACTAGTAGCGTCCCGCCGTAGGCGGTACCCACCTCCAACACCCTCTTAGGCCCTTCCGGATACTTACTCTTAATCAGGTCTAGGAATTCCTCAAGCTCCTCGCGAATCTGCATAGGCTTGTAGAGCATCCCTATGAGGCTGTCGCTAAACAGTATATCGAGAACCTCTCTCAGCCCTGCATTCCTCAGTCTACGCGCTATGTAGGGCGTCAGGAGTAGGCTTACTAAACCTGTCTTGCGGTCTATTCCCGCAATAGCCCTCTTAACCAGGTAGGAGGCCGCCCTCACGAGACGTTTGAGCCTGTTGAGCGTGGCCGGTCTTCCGGGCCCTGCTCCCGGCATTATCTATCCTCATAGATTAAGGGCCGCGGTAAACCATAAACGGCGCTGCCATGAGTTACGTGACTTCATGGCAGTAAGTTTAATAATGCTGATCATCAACCATTCGGCCTTGACTGCGGGAAGTTTTTATTCACGTACTTCCTAAGGGCGTGGTGGGCGTGCCTTGATTAGGTGCATTGAGAAGGGCGTGGTCCTCTGGTTTACGGGGTTGCCCGCCAGCGGTAAGACTACGGTAGCTCGCTTAGTTGCTGAGAGGCTTAAGGCCTCCGGCTATAGGGTAGAGCTCCTAGACGGTGATTGGGTTAGGAGAACTATTAACGTGGGGGCCGGCTTCTCTAGGGAGGAGCGTTGGAGGCACCTGCTTAGGGTTGCGTGGATAGCTAGGCTGTTAGGCAGGAACGGCGTCATAGTGCTTTGTAGCTTTGTATCCCCATACCGTGGGGTTAGGGGTGAGATCCGCAGGATAGTTTCGGAGGAGGTTCCCTTCCTTGAGATCTGGGTTAAGTGCGGCTTGAGGGAATGCATGAGGAGGGATCCGAAGGGACTGTATAGGAGGGCGTTAAAGGGCGAGATAACGCACATGACCGGCTTAGGAGATCCTTACGAACCTCCTGAAGCGCCTGACCTCATACTCGATAGTGAGGTCTGGAGCCCGGAATTCAACGCGAGGTTAGTGCTTGATTACCTAGCGAGGCGTTTCGGGATCGATGCTTGAGAATCTAGGTATCCCGCCTAGAGCAGGGGTAGTAGCGCCTTAAGAAGGATTGCGGCAGCTATCGCAGTAGCTCCTGTCATGACCCCCCTCCTCAAGGCGCTGTTGGACGCAACCTTAACAGTCCTAGCCACTAAGGGGGCGCTCGCGACCGTGCCGAGAACCATGGGGAGGAAGAGGGTTGGCTGCAGAAGGCCTGTTAAGGCGTAAAGCGCTACGGCCGTAACCTCGGTTAGGAATTCGGCGAGGGAGGTTATCGCTATCGCCGACTTAGGCCTTAAGCCCAGCATTAACTGCCCGGTAGTGACTATCGGGCCGTAACCTCCGCCTGTTAACCCCTTATTAAAGCTCGCTAGGAGCGCTATCGCGAATAGCTTCTTCGTTGAGTACCTAAGCCTAAACCTCCCGCTTACCCTCACAAGAACGACCATTAATATCATGAGCGACGCTATGTAGATCTTCAGCGCCTCCTTAGGTATGTTTAGGAGTAGGAACACAGCGGCTACAGGGCCGAAAACCCCCGAGAGGCCTAGGAGCAGGGCCTTCCTTGAGTCGGGACTTCTAGCCCTGAAGTCGGCGTTCCCGGCTTTGTGGTGGAGGAGGGCTAGGAAAGAATTCCCTACTAGCTGGGAGATCACGACGGATGATACGGCGTTGAGGGGGTTCACACCGATGAGTATTAGGGCCGGCGTCAGTATTGTTCCATACCCCATACCTATTACGCCGCTCACGTACTGCGTGACGAATGCTAGCGCTGCCAGCAGCGCGTAGGTCAGCGGGTCGCTGGGCATTCCCTCCCCCTATTACATGTAATTTGGTTACATTATAAATAATTATTGCTAATTACGGGCCACGCGCTTCCTTTAAAAGCCTCAGCAGCAACATCTCCCGGGGTCGCAAATGGAGAAAGAAACCGTTAGCGTGGAGATATCTAAGGATCTTTACGAGAGGATTGAGAGGTACATCAAGGAGAATGGGGGCTTCTCAAGCGTTAGGGAGTTCATAGAGTTCGTGGTTAACGAGGTTCTTGAGGGTGAGGAGGAGGGCGGCTATAGCAGCGAGGAGGAGATTAAGGAGAGACTGAGGTCTCTGGGGTACCTGTGAGTGCGGCGGGAATCTGCATTAAAGGTAATTGCATCTAATTGATATTTAATAAGTTAATCAGCTCATTTTAAGCATGGGGGAAGTATTGGGGAGCAGGTCTAGGAAGAGTAAGTACACGACCGTCTCAATACCGGTAACCCTCTACAACAGGATTAAGAAGCTTATTGAGGGGACGGGCTTCGCCAACGTGTCTCAGTTCGTGATATACGTGCTAAGGGAGGTAGTGGTCGAGTACGAGAGGGCTAAGGAGGCTGAGGAGCCGTTCAGCGAGGAGGAGAGGGAGAGGATTATTGAGAAGTTGAGGAGGCTCGGCTACATCTAAGGGGTGGTTAGCATGGTTTCGAGACCTCACGGCGGCAGGTTGGTTAACAGGGTCGTTAGCGGGAGGAGGAGGGAAGCACTGCTTGCTGAGGCTAGGGAGCTACATAAGATTGAGGTCAGCATGGACATAGCTTCAGACATACGTAACATAGCGTACGGCGCGTACTCCCCACTGACGGGGTTCCTCACAAGCGATGATTACGAGCACGTACTGCACGACATGAGGCTGTCCGACGACACCCCCTGGACAATACCCATAGTCCTCGACGTGTCTAGGGAGGAGCTGGGGGACGTTAGGGAGGGTGATGACGTGGCCCTAACCTTAGGCGGTGAGGCGATAGCGATCATGAGGGTTGAGGACATATACGGCTGGGATAAGGAGGAGCACGCGAGAAGCGTCTACAAGACCAAGGACCCTGCGCATCCGGGGGTCCGCAAGACCTACGGGATGAAGGAACTGCTTATCGGCGGACCGCTAGACCTTATTAAGGAGGTGAGCTACGCAGGCTTCGAGAAGTACTCGCTAAACCCTGCCGAGACTAGAGTGCTGTTCAAGGAGAAGGGGTGGAAGACCATAGTCGCGTTCCAGACTAGGAACGTCCCGCACCTAGGCCACGAGTACGTGCAGAAGGCGGCGTTAACCTTCGTCGACGGACTCCTGATACACCCGCTGGTCGGGTGGAAGAAGCGCGGCGACTACAGGGATGAGGTCATAGTGGCGGCGTACGAGGCGCTGATAAAGCACTACTACCCGAGAGACTCGGTAGTGTTCTCCGTCCTGTGGATGCAGATGAGGTACGCAGGCCCTAGGGAGGCCGTCCACCACGCCATAGTTAGGAAGAACTTCGGATGCACGCACTTCATAGTGGGGAGGGACCACGCCGGCGTCGGAAACTACTACGGTCCTTACGAGGCGTGGGACATCTTCTCCGAATTCCCCGACTTGGGGATCACGCCGCTCTTCATCCGCGAGTCCTTCTACTGTAGGAAGTGCGGGGGCATGGTTAACGCTAAGATATGCCCGCACGGCGACGAGTACAGGGTTAGGATAAGCGGCACGAAGATAAGGCAGATGATTATGGCGGGTAAGAAGCCTCCGGAAACCATGATGAGGCCAGAGGTAGCGGAGGTTGTGCTGCGCTTCAAGAACCCGTTCGTTGAGTGACGCCGTACGCGGGATTAAGGCATGCTCCGCCGCTAAGGAGCTACTGCTGGGTAGCGTTGGAGAGGGTGTGGCGGTAGTTCATCATTGGGACGCCGACGGCGTCGCGTCGGCCGCCGCGGTAGTCAGGCTTCGCGGCGAGTCGATAGTGTCGGTAGTAACGCCTGAGCTCGGGGTTTACGGGACTGAAGCAATACCTTGGAAGTCGCTCGACGATGCTGAGGTCGTCGCCGTAATCGACTACGGCATCGGCCTAACGCCCGCAGCGCTCGGTCGTTCTTCACGACTGCTTGTAATAGATCATCATAGGAGCGGGTGCGTGGACGCAGGCCTCTGCTGCAACCCTGTCTCCGTATGCGGGTTGGGTGAGGCTGAGGTCCCGGCGACGGCGTACCTCATGCGGGAGCTGCTGGCTTGGGGCGGTAGAGACGGTGTTGTCGACGATCTAGCAGCCTTAGGCATCGTGGGTGATATGGGGGCGTACTTGGATAGGCTTCCGGACGGTGTGAGGGGCTTTCTGAACCGTGCGTGTGGTTCTCTGGGAATTAGCTTGAAGTCACTCCTTAGAGCTGCCGACGTTGTAGATGCCTGCTACAGGAACTTAAGATACGGCCTCATACGGCGTGCCGTCACCCTCCTGGCTGAGGGCGGTCCTGCGGCGGTGTTGGGCGACCCGCAGCTACTGCGTAACTACGGCGAATGGGAGCGCGTTAGGGAGGGGGTCATGGGGTTACTGGAGCGTGAGGCTGAGTTCTGCGGGAGCGTTGTTAAGGTCTTCCGGCTTAGGGCGGACTCCCTCGTCACGTCTTATGTGGGGAGGAGGCTTGCGAGCGAGTTGGGAGGAGTTATCGTGCTTATTCA
>JAMOVB010000069.1 GCA_027061705.1 Desulfurococcales archaeon | reverse complement strand
TCGGCTTCAGCTCCCTCTTCCTTTCACGTCTCTCGCCGAAGTGTCTGAAGTCCCTGCCCCTGCCGAACCTCCGTTCACGGCCCTGGTAGTAGGGCCTGTACCTGCGGTCTGGGTCTGTCTGCCTCCCGTGTGGTGGAGCCAACGCTAATCACCGGTTAAGCTCCATTGAAGATACTCATTTTTAACTACGGCTTGAGCCATTTAAACGTTATGTAGGTTCTAGCTCCGGAAGGGTACGTCACGGCAAGCAGTAGCTCCTTCCTAACGCTGTGTGAGAGCCTGCCCCACCCTATGAGGTCTCCAGGATCTATCTTCTGCCCGTATCGGAGGACCTTAACTAGGTATGGTGCGTGTTCGAGGCCGGGTCTCCTGCGGTAGATGGCGAAGTCCGCGCCGTACTTGAGCGCTGACCTCACCACGAAGCCAGCGTTTCTTAACTCTTTGTACGTGCTGTACAGCATGTCGAAGTCACTCATTAGCTTGCGCCCGAGCTCCTTAAGCTCGTCGAGACTTACTAACCTGTTACCCTCGTGAAGGTTCAGCACGCCTAGCTCCATTAGGTAGCACGTCTCGAGTATTGAAAGCTCTAGAGGTCTGTCTATGTCCGTGCTCTTCGGCTTTCTAATGCCTAGCGGCTTGCCGAAGTACCCTTTCGAGAACACACATTTAGACTTACCAATATCGAATATCACGGATTTAGAGCCTATCAGGTAGGCGTGAACGGGTGCGCAGTCCTTAAGCGACTCAACGGTGGAGGGATATGTACCTGATATAGGTCCCCACCCTCTTCAGTATGTCTGCAGCGTCCTCAAGCTTATCGAAGAGCTCTTTTATCAGTATTAGCGTGCCGACGTCGTTGCTGTAGTTCTTTATGGTTTTGAGCCCGCTCTCCCTGTAGAGGTCGTCAACGGAGTTCTCCTCCTTCATTAGCTTCAGGTAGAGCTCACCAACCTGCTTGCTGTTGCTTCCAACCTTCATAAGCATCTCAATGTTAGTCTCAACCATCTCGATCAGCTTTCGAAGCATCGCATCCAGTATGGCGTATAGGGTGTCTGGAAGTCTCTCGAACTCTTTATTGCTTAAGAGGAGGTTCCTGTAAGCTGCTGCCTCCCCATGCTCGGCCGACCTAACCAGGTCCTGGATTATTGTTACGTATACGTCCTTGAATGTGAGTGTGGGCGATACTCTAATCACGTACTCCATTAGCTTGATGCCTGCCTCCTCCACAGCATCCTTTATGGATCTTATCTTCTTGTAGCGCCTCTCAACCGCGGCGTTCTTACCCTCGTCGAGATCCTTGAACATGTAGAGAAGCTCTCTATACTCATCCGATATGTTCCTCATCATGCTCATTATCTGCTCCATTATCTGGGACTCAGCTATGCTCTCCTGCTCCCGAATCCTGCCCTCATCGAACCTTACGGACTCCTCCGACATCTATCGCTACCCCGCCACTTGCTTTTCTTGGCCAGCATTAAATAACCTTATGTTGCTTAAGCTAGGGTGCAGGTACATTAGCTTTAAAGAAGGCTCCTTGATAAAACTGACTTACCCGCCCTAGGATCCTCCCTCACTGCTATCTAAGTACTTACTTAACGCGTTCTTAAGCTCCTTAACGCTACTCAGCTCTTTAAGCACGTCCTTCCTCAACTCTTCATTCCCATCTTTTTCAAGCGAAGCCTCAACCTCCTTGAGTAACTCTTCCTCATCCTCCGCAGATACGAGGAGCGAGAACTCAAGAAGGGTATCTATGAGCTCCCTATACTCCTTACTGAGGTTTACCGAGCTTGAATCCCTAACCGCCTTGAGTAACGCTCTCCTGAGCCGGCCGGCCTCCCTAATGACGGGCCTTAGCTCAGTTGGTTTAAGCTCATTTCTCCTTAGTAGTTCAACCTTCTTACGTAGTTTCTTGAGTACCTTATCTCTTTTTAGTGTTAGGTTCTCAACGTTCTTAAAGAGTATTGACTCGTCCACTAATCTACGCACCCCTTACGGTGGCTAGGCTGTTGTCAGCCACGCCCTTCTCACGCATCAGGTCTTCATTAACCCAAACTTCGTTCTCAGGAATGCCCTCCCTAATCACGGCTTTGAAGGACATTCTCTTCTTGCCGGGTACGGAGAGCTCCGCCCTTTCCTTAACGCCTATGTATTTGGCCAGCGTAGGTGATAGGTGGAGCTCGTCTGGCGGTATGTCTGGCTTTAGACGCACGCGTATCCTCTTCTCACGAACCTTGGGGCCCTCCCGCCTCATTAGTTGGGAGGCAGGAGGGATTACGGCGACTAGTTGCTTAATGTCTCGCTTCTTCTTACCCTCGGTCTTGCCCTCTTCGCTCAGGGCGGTCACCTCAGCATGTTATTTGAGGGTGTACGGGCTTATTACTTTATCCTCCAACCCTAGAAGGGTTACTACACGTGGCTCTTGATCCAGTCCACGACTTTGTCAATGCTTACCCTTATCTGGTGCCGCGTGTCTCTGAACCTTATCGTTACTGTTCCATTATCGAGTGTTTCGTGATCTACCGTTACTGCGTAGGGCACGCCTATCTCG
>JAMOVB010000068.1 GCA_027061705.1 Desulfurococcales archaeon | reverse complement strand
AAGACGGAGCCGGGAGCGTTCAACCTCCCGATATTCAGGATCTTCGCCGATCCCTTCAACACTGCCGGCCTGGTCATCGACCCTAAGCTCCACGGCGGCTTCAAGTTCGAGGTATTCGACGTATTCGAGGGCAAGTCGGTCACGCTCTCCTCGCCCGAGGAGATGTACGATATACTCGCGCTTATCGGCACGCCAGCCAGGTTCATAATTAGGAGGGTTTACAGGAAGTCGGACGGTGAGATAGCGGCGGTTGTAAGTGTCGAGCGTCTAAACCTAATGGCCGGTAGGTATGTTGGGAAGGATGACCCGGTAGCCATAGTTAGGGCTCAGTCAGGATTCCCGGCGCTCGGTGAGGTTCTAGAGCCCTTCAGCTTCCCGCACCTAGTGGCCGGGTGGATGAGGGGATCTCACCACGGCCCTCTAACGCCAGTGCCGCAGAGGTACGCTAAGTGCACTAGATTCGACGGCCCGCCCAGGATTGTCGGCCTAGGATTCCAGATAAAGAACGCTAGGCTGATAGGCCCTGCTGACGTGTTCGATGACGTGGCCTTCGATGAGACTAGGAGGATGGCGCAGGTAATAGCTGACTACATGAGGAGGCATGGGCCGTTCATGCCTCACAGGCTAGGGCCTGAGGAGATGGAGTACACAACGCTTCCGGCAGTGCTAGAGAAGCTTAAGGACAGGTTCGTTAAGGTTGCCGGCGAGCCTAAGGCTAAGAAGCCCAAGATAGAGACGTCCCTGCTCTCCGGACACGAGTGAGGTACCGTAAAGCAAGTAAGAGCCTTTTCCCCTCAAAGCGTTTTACGAATAAGAAACCCGCGCGTAGGTGGTGGTAATGAGCGTGAAGCCCATAGTAGCCGTGAATTATAAGGCATATCCAACCTCCTTCGGCAAGAAGGGGTTAGAAATAGCTAAGCAGGCTGATGAGGTAGCCAAGGAGTTAGGCGGCGCGGTCGAGATCATAGTCATACCACCCTTCACCGAGTTAAGAACTATAGCAGAGGCCGTTGAAATACCTGTCTTCGCCCAGCACGCCGACGCTGTCAAGCTAGGTGCGGCGACAGGCCACATACCGCCTGAAATAATTAAGGATACGGGAGCTGCAGGAATACTGCTCAACCACAGTGAAAACAGGATAAGAGTCGATCAGATAGACTACGTAGTTAAGAAGGCCAAGGAACTAGGCCTCAGAACGCTCGTATGTGCTAACACCCCGGAGGTCTCGGCCTCAGTAGCCGCGTTAAGGCCAGACATAGTGGCGGTGGAGCCTCCAGAACTCATAGGAACCGGCATACCTGTCTCGAAGGCGAAACCCGAGATAATAATCGGCACGGTCAACGAAGTGCGGAAAGTAAATAAAGACGTAATCATACTGACCGGCGCAGGCATAACTAAAGGCGAGGATGTCGAGGCAGCCATAAAGCTAGGAACGCTTGGAGTGCTCGTAGCATCAGCAGTAATGAAAGCCAAGAACCCCAAGCAGGTAATCAAAGACATGGCGGAAGCAGCACTAAGAGCCCTCCAGAAGTAACGGACCTAAAAAGCAACGCAAACCGAAAACCGCTTTAAACCCCCAACAAAAGCAGGAATTGGGGCCCGTCGCCTAGCCAGGATAGGGCGCCGGCCTGCGGAGCCGGTTGTCCGGGGTTCAAGTCCCCGCGGGCCCGCCAAAAGTCATGCATGCTTAAAACACGTTTATGCGTGGGGGTTAGCTACAACTTTTCAAGTCTCCTCACTAGAGCACGGGTTCCTATAGTTAGCCACACCATATTTAGTATTACGGCCAGTAACAGGTATTGTGAACTTAATGCATTGCTTGTCAGTGATTGGCGAATACACTCGACCGTAGGGGTGGCTGGGTTGAGAAGCATTAGGATCCGTAGCCACGGCGGTAACGCGCTAAGCGGGAAATAGAGGGGTGAGAGGTTCAGTAGGACTACGTTCGTTATCGAGGCGATTAAGGATACCTTACGCGGGTCGAGGGAGCCTACACAGAGAAGAAGCACTATACCAGTCACCCCTAGTGAGAGGATGAATGCGAGGGTATACGTTACTACAGCCCCCACTACGCTAACGTTGATACCTTGCAGAAGGGCTAGAGCTAACGCCGTCGATACTTGAACTAGGCTGATTACAGATGATGCGAACAGCCTTGAAAGTACTATGTAGTAACGAGGGACGGGTAGTATGAGGTAGCGATCTAGTGAGCCAACACTCAACTCGATAACTGTGTAGAGACCTGAAATCGTTGAGGGGAGGAAGATAGTACTCACCAGAAGCCCTGTAGCCACTACCTCCCCTACCCTTACGCTTCCTGTAAATAGTCTAAGACCGTACGGAACTACCAACATTGAAGCGATGGTTGAAATCAGGGGTACTAGTATGAACTCCCTACGCGACCTAACAATGCAGGCGACATTGTAAGCGATGAGCGTTGTCAAGCGACCGATCATCAGCTGCGCCCCAGACCCCTAACAATGTGGAGCTCCTCTACAGCAGCCTCCTTAAAGAGTAAGTCAAGCACGTTCCTCAGCGCCGCCTCGTCCCTCACGATAACCTCGAAATCGTACCTAACACGCAATCCAGGCATGGTTAC
>JAMOVB010000067.1 GCA_027061705.1 Desulfurococcales archaeon | reverse complement strand
GCTTATATCGCTACCGAAGTACTTTAACCCCATGAAACACGCCTCAATTAAGAAACCCCCAACACCGCAGAAGGGGTCTATGAAGGGCCTTTTAGGGCCTGCCCTGCTCAGGTTAACGAATACCCTACACCATAACGGCGTCATAGTTCCAGGGAGGTATACGGGCCTTAATTGCGGGCTGCGTTTCTCCAGATCCCTGATATTTCTTTCAAACATCCTAACCCCAGCTATCACTACGCCTTCCGTAACTATTATGTCAAGAACCGGGCCCTCACCCCCAGCGACGTACTTTCCTAGAGCATTAACTACGTCACTATAGCTTATGACGCCCTTACCGTACCTCTTGACCCTTTTAAAGGAAAGCCTCCCGAAGGGAGGAGCGCCACCAACTTCAGAGGCTGAAGTTGAGATTGCGTCTGCCAGCGCTGACGACCCATCGGAAACCTCAGTAACCCCTAGCAGTATTCCGCCAAACTTAACGAGCGATGACCTCCTTCTCAACGCCTCAAATAAGCCCACATCACACCTAGCTATGACCGCTTGATCTAACTTAGCAAGTACCTCCAGCCTTAAACCCTCACCCTCAGCTATGGCCTTGAGCTCCGCGAACGGGAGCGTCCTATGCTCGCCTGAGAGGAAGAAATACGCAGTAACAACACCTACCTTCTCAGCTTCGCCCGCGGCAGATACCATGGTACGACTCCCATCCAAGTAAGGTCAGAGCGGGTTATTGCTGATAAAGCGTGAGAGTTCTGCCGATACGTCCTCATACCTTACGATAGGGTCAACAATCTTTAGCGCAGTTGTATTCAATATTATGACCCTGTCAACGCCCGCTTCCTTGATCCTGCGCTTGGCATTACCTACGAAGAGCCCATGACTAGCAACCACGAACACCCTCCTAGCACCGCGTTCTTTAACGTACTTAGCTACGTTGGAAACGGTCCCTCCAGTACTTATTATGTCGTCCACGACAACCACATCAGTACTTGCTAGGTGCAGGTCGGAAGGTAGCTCATGCCTTATCTCGCCCGTCACCCTATCCCTCACCTTCTTTATGATTAGGTATTCACAACCTAACTTCTTGGAAAGCGCCTTAGCCCTGCGTGAAGCTCCAACGTCAGGAGCTATTATGAGGGGCGATCTAATACCTTCTTGGGAAAGGGCATTAGCCCAGGTACCGGCGGCGATTAGATTTCGTGCAGGTCCCTCAAAGAACTTCAAGCTCTCAGCCTTATGCACGTCAACTACGTAAAGTCCGTCAGCACCAGCAGTCCTTAATGCTCTCAATACAGTCCTCACACTAACCCCCTCACCCTCAAGGAATTCACGATCCTGCCTAGCATACGCTAGGTAAGGCAGAACGACAACGACCTTCGACGCCCCCTTAGCCTTAAGGGCGTCAACAGCGATCAGTAGCTCCATAAGCCTCTTGTCTTGGCACGGGTATGTCTTCTGCACAAGCATTACCTCCTCCCCCTTAACTGGGGCTTCAATTCTCACGTAAGACTCGCCATCCGGGAAGACCTTATGCGTTACGACATAGTGCCGTGTGCCGAGCTCCTTAGCTATTCCCTCACCAACATCGGCTGCGCTTGGGAATGAAATCACAATCACCTTGAACCCCCGATAAGGTGTTTTGTTGAGCAATATTACCTTTCCTCAAGTAAGCTGCGGGATCTTAATAAGCGCTATAAGGGAGGGTATTTCGAAGGTGTTGCGTTTTGGGAGACATGCCCGACCTCAGCAAGCCTTGGGTGAGGGAGGCTAAGCACTGGGAGGCTACGGGAGGTGGTAGGGTCAGGTGTAGACTCTGTTACAGGGGTTGCGTGATCCCGCCGGACGAGTTTGGGGTATGTGGCGTTAGGTATAACGCGGGGGGTAAGCTCTACACGCTTGTCTACGGGCTTCTGACCGCAGCTAACATCGACCCTATTGAGAAGAAGCCTCTCTCACACTTCAACCCCGGGTCGCTGGTGTTCTCAATATCTACCGTTGGGTGTAACTTCATGTGTAAATTCTGTCTTAACTGGACGATATCGCAGAGTAGGGGGAGGGAGATACGGGGCGAGTACTTTACTCCCGAAAGGGTTGTTGATATGGCTGCTAAGTACGGGGCTGACGGCATAAGCTATACGTATAACGAGCCAACAATATTCTATGAATTCATGCTTGACACGGCCTCCCTAGCTAGGAGACGTGGTCTCTTCAACACTATGGTTACTAATGGATACATAACTGTCGAGGCTCTTAAGGAGCTCTCCCCCTATCTTGACGCGGCAACGGTCGACTTAAAAGGTAATGCTAGTGAGGACTTCTACCGGAAATTCATGGGGGTACCGGATCCTAAGCCGATATTCCGGACACTTAAGGCAATGAGGGAGTTGGGAGTATTCATTGAGGTAACGGACCTCGTAGTTCCTGAGTACGGGGATGACCTCGGAATGCTTGAGGAGCTGGCAGTGTGGATTAAGGAGAACTTAGGTGATGAAACGCCATTCCACGTCTTGAGATTCCACCCGGATTACCTAATGAGGGACGTCCCACCAACACCGCTAAAGACTCTTGAAGCGCACGCTAAGGCAGCTAAGGAGTGCGGGCTAAAGTACGTGTACATAGGTAACGTACCGGGCCATCCCTTAGAGAACACCTACTGCCCGGAATGCGGCGAACTCCTTATACGTAGGTACGGATTCGAAATTCTGGAATGGAAGCTCACAGACGATAATAGATGTCCGAAGTGCGGAGCTAAGATAAACATCAAAGGGCACTTTAGGCGGAAGGCCAGACACTTCTTATGGTGGTAGGTAGGTGTACTACGTACTCATAGCGGGTCCGGCCGGTGCCGGCAAATCCACCTTAGTCAAGGCACTTTCGGAATGGATGCTTGACCACAGCATGGACGTGGCCAGGGTTAACTTTGACCCTGCAGCCGAGGTGCTACCCTACGTACCGGATGTTGACGTGAGGAGGTATGTGAATGCCAGGGATCTGATGGTTGAGAGAGGGTTAGGGCCTAACGGAGCCTTAATAGCCAGCGTTGACTTCCTAGTTAACTACGTTCTTGAAATTAAGGAGGAAGTCGAGGAAACCAAAAGTAACTACGCGCTTGTCGACCTGCCAGGGCAGCTAGAGGTTGTGGCGTTCAGGAGGCTTGGCCCTATAGTGCTTAAGGAGCTTGTACGCGGGTGTAAGTCCGTACTCGTATTCCTCACCGATGTTAGGCTTGCTTCAGACCCCGCCTCCTCAATATCTGTGGCGCTGTTAGCGCTATCAACCCTCTACAGAATCAGCATCCCTATGGCGCTCGCCGTGAATAAAATTGACCTGCTATTCAAAAATGAGAAAGGACGTGATTTAAGTAAAATCCACCTTATTAGAATGCTTAGCGAGAACTATAGCTGCGCCGAGCTAAGCTCATCAACGCTCTACACAGACCCTGAGATCAGTGAAAAGCTTTGTGAAGTGATCCGTGAGGCGTTAGGCGACGTGATACCCATATCGGCGCGTGAGGGCACTGGCTTAGACTCGCTGTACGCGTCCATACAGCGGGTGCTTGCGGGCGGGGAGGATTATTTGACTGAGGAACCCAGCGGATACTACTAATAGTTTACGGATTCTTCGCAATAGCTTTTATTTCCTCACCATACACTCTAATCGGGGTTAGGTATGAGTGGGAAGGACGGTGTTAAACAGATTATTGAGAACGCCAAGAAGGAGGGGCGTACCAAGCTTCTTGAGCATGAGGCCTACGAGGTTCTGAAGGCCTACGACCTGCCCGTGCCTAAGGCGGGTTTAGCGAGGAGCGTTGATGAGGCAGTTAAGCTAGCTAATAAGATAGGCTACCCAGTAGTCCTTAAGATAGTGAGCCCCGACATAGTGCATAAGTCTGACGTAGGCGGCGTTAAGATAAACTTAAGGAGCGAGGAGGACGTTAAGAGAGCGTATGAGGAGATAATGAAGAGCGTTAAGGAGAAGGCGCCCGGCGCGAAGATAACTGGCATACTTGTTCAGGAGATGGTTCCCGAGGGCCTTGAGGTCATAGTCGGCGCTACCCGAGACCCGACATTCGGGCCTGTACTGCTATTCGGCTTGGGCGGCATCTTCGTGGAGGTTCTGAAGGACGTGAGCTTTAGGATAGCGCCTGTCACTAGGTATGACGCCGAATCCATGCTAACTGAGATTAAGGCGGCTAAGCTACTCGAGGGCTATAGAGGCATGCCCCCGCGCGATAAGGAGGCATTGGTGAAGATCATAATGAACCTATCGAAGTTCATGGAGGAGCAGGAGTCTGTAAGCGACGTTGACCTTAACCCCATAATGGCGTTCGAAGTCGGTAAGGGCGCCAAGATAGCCGACGCGAGGGTCCTAATAAAGTAGCCCAACCGCTTTATTTATTCACTAATGCATACACAAACCCTTAACTATATTACCAACCCACCAACACATTGACGCAGGGTTTGGGTCTTGCCGATAGGCGGGGATGAGGAGGAGCTACTCCTCGAGAAAATTGGTGAGTTAAGAGCTCAGATAAAGCAGGTTAAGGGGGAGAGAGCCGAGATCGCCGCCAAAATTAGGGAGGTTAAGGCGGCTAGGAGGGAGCTTATAGAACGCATTAAAGAATTACGCAACGAGTTACGCAACCTTAGAGAATCTCTTAATGCGTTAAGGCAGGAGCGCCAGACCCTTATAGAGAAAAGGAGAGAGATAATTAGGAGGATCCGCGAGGTTAAGAATGAATTATTTAATAAGAGAAACATGATAAACTCAATAAAGAGCAGTGGCGCTAAGTCAGTAAGTAGCATCAGAAGCAGGATAGATAGGCTGGAGTGGAGGATAATAACGGAGTCGCTACCTCTAGAGGAGGAGAATAGGATAATAAGGGAGATAGCGCGGCTTGAAGCGCTGCTTGAGAAAGCGCTTGAGGCTAGGAAGGCTTATGAAGAGTGTAAGGAGCTTAGAGCCGAGCTAAAGAGTCTCGTAATAGAGCTTAACGATCTCAATAAGAAAATAGGTGAATTAAGCGAGAGAATGAACAGCATTAGAGCTAAGATCGGAGGACTTAAGGAAGAGATAGGCAACGTGCAGAAGCAAATCGACGAGAAGAATGAGGTCATAAGGGCAAACGCGCAGAAACTCGCTGAATTAACCGAGAAGCTCAACACCCTAATACCGCAATATCGGGAAGTTCAGCAGAAGCTTAGGGAGATAAGGTTAGGGCGTAAGAAAGCCATAGAGGAGGCTATACTCAGCAGGAAGAGGAAGGAGGCTGAGCGCAAGCTCAAGGAGGGTAAGAGGCTCACCATAGAGGATCTGAAGGTTCTTTATGGAATGGGCGAAGAAGGCGATGGGGAAGCTCACCAATAACCCATCGCCGCATAATACCTCCCTAGGCCCACCCGTAAGTTAATTTAATTAGGTTGCCTACGTGAATTCATTATCGGTTGGTTAGTGAGTAGGGGGAGCTGATGGGATCAGTGGAGAAAACCTTGGTACTAGCCATAGATTTTGACGATGACTTAGGTAGGGTTGGGATTAAAACCCCTGTACTTGGGTATGAGGGCGTATTACGAGCAGCCGAGCGGTACGCGCTCGCTAGACCCCAGGATGCAGACCTTAACACGCTATTCACAGCGTTGAGGGTCTACCGAGAGCTTAAGGAGGATGGAAGAGATGTTGATGTAGCTATAGTTGCAGGGCATGAGAAGGGAGGTTCGAGAGCGGGGCTTAAGTTAAGGGAGCAGCTGCAGTACGTCATAAACGCTTCAGGCGCCACGTCAGCAGTGGTAGTTGTTGATAGCGCTGAGGACGAGTCCGTAATGCCTATAGTTGAGTCTATGATTAAGGTCGCAGCAGTAGAGAAGGTTGTGGTGGAGCAACTACGTGGTGTAGAGGAAACTTACGTTCTGCTCGGGAGATACCTTAAGAAAGCGCTTGAGGAGAAGAGATTCGCCAGATTCTTCCTAGGGCTCCCCGGGCTCCTCATACTCACCTACGTGGTTGTTGCCAATAGCCCTTACAGCAGGTACGCCTCAGCAATAACGCTGACCATACTTGGCCTTGCCTTCATAGTGAAGGGCTTCGGAATAAGCTCGGAGATATCCAAGTGGTGGAGGATATCACCTATTATGAAGGTTTCGATAATGTTAACCCTAATCTCACTTAGCCTAACCGCTGTGATAACATACACTACGCTCTACTCACGCGACTTCTCAACTGACATACTCTCAATAGCTATGTACATAAACAACATACTGCCCTACGCTATAGTGTCGGCAGTACCCATAATAGCTGGGAGGATGGCATTCAGAATTTTGAGAAGATCCTTTAAGGTTTGGCGAGAGGTCATGGCTCTAGCGATACTTGCAATAATATATCAGTTCTTCTCTAACATGGCTCGAATAATAATAGACTCGGGCACAACTAACCTCAGCACGATTATGAAACTACTTAATGAGAACTACCTGATACAGACACTAATACTCTATATCGGAATAATAATGACTGTGTCCGTCACAATGTACGCTATTGAGAAGGAGCTGATATAAGGATTAGTGATTTACTTACCGAACCTGCGCTCGCGCCTCTGATAGGATCTTATCGCTCTCCATAAGTCTATCTTACGGAACTCTGGCCAGAATGCTTCGCAGAAGTAGAGCTCGCTGTAAGCTATCTGCCATAGTAGGAAATTACTGACTCGTAACTCGCCAGACGTTCTGATCACTAGATCCGGCTCGTCAAGCCCGTCAAGTTTTAGGTGTGATGTTGAGAGATACTTTCGGAACGTATCCTCATCTATATCCTCCGGCCTCACCGCCCCCTTAATTATATCCTCAGCGAGGCGCTTCACAGCCGAAACTATCTCCTGCCTGCCACCGTAACATACCGCTATATTTAAGTACCTGTCACTATACTTGCTGCTGTAATCCTCAACTTCACGCATCTTCCTTCTGAGGCGCTCTGGAACTATATCGAGCCTCCCTATGAATTTAACCTTAACCTTCCTCCTATCCACCTCATTGTCTAGGAGTTCCTGTATTCCTTTCTCCAATAATGAAAGTAGGTGAGCCCGCTCCCTCGGGGATCTCTTCATGCAGTTCTCATACGACATCGCGTATATCGTTACAGCCTTGACACCCAGATCCCAAATCCAGTCAAGAACCTCACGCAACCTCTCATAACCGTATTCATGCCCCTCTATAGGGTCGAAGCCAAGATACCTAGCCCATCTCCGGTTACCGTCAGGTATTATAGCGACGTGCTTCGGTATGGGGCCGCCCGATATCTGTGACCACAGCCAAAGCTCATAGATCTTATAGACAGGCTTCATAAGTGGAGCTATGACAGTCTGCAACCTCTTGAGAACTGATGCTACCACTCTTCTCTTACCGGTGCTCGGCATGCCTCCCAGACCTCTAGTTCTTGAAAGTTTTTAAGGAATTCTGCCCACAACCTTCGGGGCGCTGATATGGGGATATACCAGGGGAAGGACTTAAAGAAAGTCTCCGGTGGGAGGAGGAGACCTCATAGGAAGGCTAGGAAGTATGAGTTAGGACGCTTCCCGACACTCACCACAGTTAGTGATAAAGAGAAAATAGAGGTCATCAGGGTTAGGGGAGGTAATGTTAAAGTAAGGGTTAAGAGAACTAAGCATGCCAACGTGCTCGACCCCGAGACCGGCAAGGCACAGAAGGTTGAGATAATACGCGTGATTGAAACGCAGGCGAATAGAGAGTATGCCAGAAGGAACATCATAACTAAGGGCGCGATAATAGAGACTTCAATAGGTATAGCTAGAGTCACATCGCGCCCAGGTCAAGACGGGACCGTTAACGCCGTCCTCATAGAGAGGAAGGAAGGTGAGGCACAGGCCACTTAATAAAATACTCGTTGTAAACATGAATCTAGGGTTAGCGAATGCCGCAGTACGTGATTTGGCCGGAGTACTTTGACTCGCGTTTACCCAGAAGTAAGGGGCGCCGCGTGCCCCTCAACCTTGCCTCAAAGAGGCTCTCCCCCGACCTGCTGCTTAGGGCTTGCAGGGATGCCGGATTCGAGTGCGAGGTAGAGAGCGATAAACGTTATCCGCGGATTTGGTTTTCGTCCCACGGGTTCAGAATAATAGTTAATGTTCCCGAGAGCGATCAAAAAATAAGTAAGGAGGAAGTAATTAAGAAAATTGCCAAAGCTTTAAAATCCCTTGAGAGCGGATAGCCTTCTGAAGAAATTTTATTCAGTAATAAAAACTTCATAAAAAATGTAATACTAAGCACACTCACTTTAGATCAGTGTGCGGTATTTCGAAATACGCGGCGCTAATACCTTTACCTTTCAAGGGTCCCGCCACTTAAATAATTAGCATATTAAAAACTACTTGAGGAGGGGGAAATCATGGCTTTAAAGTTAGGTTATTTTATTCATAAGGCGTTTACAGGAGAGTTAATCGTTAGAATGACACTTCCTAAACCACCAAGGCTAGGCAGTCTAGTGGTTACAGCAGGAGGTGTTGAGGTAGGGGTGCTTACGGATGTAATAGGGCCTGTAAACAAGCCCTTTGCTGTTGTTAAGCCGTTTAAGCCTGATGTTAGCCTTAGGGATTCTGAAGTTCTATTCATTAAGCCTAGGCCGAGGAGAAGGAGGAGAGGTGGTAGGAAGTGATTTCAGTGGATAGCGCTCCATTCACACCCCGTTGCCCTCCTGAGTCGATAGTTTTCGATGAAGTGCGTGGGGAGGTAGTATGTGTTGAGACGGGAGAGGTTCTAGAGGATCACATGGTTGATTATGGGCCTGAGTGGAGGGTGTTTAGCCACGATGACTTAATATCTAAGAAGCGTGTTGGCGCGCCCCTTACGAGTAAGGTGCATGATGATGGAATGCATTCGATAGTCGATAGGAGAACACCTATAGGTAGGAAGCTCTCCCGTATAAACAGAGGTATAAGGATCTCAAGCAGGAATAGGAGGCTTGTTAAGGCGTTAAAGACGATGAACAGCGTTATAGGCAGCCTTAACCTACCTAATGCTAACGAGTTGCGTGAGGAGGCTGGCAGGCTCATAAAGAAGCTCTATAGTAAGGGACTGATAAAGAAGAAGAACCTACGGGCCATGGTTGCTGCAGCAATACTCATAGCAACGAAGAATCTTGACACGCCGGTGAGTAAAAGCGATATAGCAAGGAGATGTATGGTAACTCTTCAGGAGTTATGGAGGGCTGAGATGAAGATAAGGAGGGATACTGACGTCGCAGTTAAGGTGAAGCCCATGGATCCAAGGCAGTACGTAGAGCTTATGGCTAATAGCTTAGGCCTCTCCAAACAGTCAGCCTTGCTCGCATTAAAGATAATATCCGTAGCCAAAAAATGCGGCCTAACTTCGGGTAAGGGCCCCAGAGGCGTTGCTGCTGCCTCACTCTACATAGCGTCGATACTGCTGGACGAGAGGAAGACGCAGAAGGAAGTTTCCAGAAAGGTAGACGTGTCGGAAGTCACCATAAGGAACAGGTATAGGGATCTAATAGACAACCTTGTAATCGTTGTTGACGTGTAGCGTTAGCACGAACTACCCTTAAATTTTCTTAACTGCTACTCATCAGCTAGTCGGTGCTGGATGTGGAGGATTACATCGTTATCAATGAAGGTAAGGCTAGGCTTAAGGTGCCTAACCCACGCAAGTACGTGAGACCTGATGGGGTGTATGAGCCATCCTGGGCGCCCGTGTTCTATAATCCCAAGCAGGTATTTAACAGAGATATCTCTACCCTAGCCCTTAAAGTGCTGGCTAAGGTATTCCCGCGCCCAATAAAAGTCCTTGATGCGCTAGCCGGAACAGGTGTTAGAGCAATTAGATACGCGCTAGAGGTGCCTGAGGTTGACTGCGCCATAGCTAACGATATAAGCGAAGATGCCCATAAGCTGATTATTGAGAACATCACTCTAAATAACATAAGCTCTAAAGTCCGTGCGACTAGGCTAGACGCTAACGCCTTGATGTATCTCTTCAAATCTCTTGGAAGGACCTTTAGCTTTATAGATGTGGATCCCTTCGGGTCGCCAGCCCCTTACGTAAGGGGGGCGTTATGGGCTGTGAGAAGAGGTGGGGCACTGGGAATTACCGCAACCGACACTGCCCCGCTGTTCGGCGTCAAGTGGGTGGCCGGCTCTAGAAAGTACGATACGCGTCTGATCAAGACAGACGTACCCGCGGAGGTGGGTATTAGGGTGCTAATCGGCTATGTCGCTAGGAGGGCTGCGGAGCTAGACAGG